>JAILLZ010000056.1 GCA_024692885.1 Lachnospiraceae bacterium
CACGACGATATACGTTTGCACGAGGGTTGTCCCATGAACGGAATACAGCCTCAATAGCAAGCTCTAACTGCTTGTTTGGATCTGAAGGGAAGTCCTCACCGAGCTGCTTCTTGTACTCAGCCTTGAACTGCTCTGCAAGAGTCTTAAGGTCATCAGCTGTAAGCTCAACGTCAAACTTAACTCCCTTTTTCTCCTTCATCTGATCGATGAGCTCTTCGAAGTATTTCTTTCCTACTTCCATAACTACGTCAGAGAACATCTGAATGAAACGTCTGTATGAATCATATACGAAACGCTCAAATGCTGGATCTGGGTTTCCAGCTATCATAGCCTTAACAACGTCATCGTTGAGACCGAGGTTAAGGATTGTATCCATCATACCTGGCATTGAAGCTCTGGCACCTGATCTAACTGAAACGAGAAGTGGGTTTGAAAGATCTCCAAACTTCTTTCCGTTGATTTCAGACATTTTTGCAACGGCGTCTTTAACCTGAGCCATAATCTCATCGTTAATCTTACGTCCGTCCTCATAGTACTGTGTACAAGCTTCTGTTGTGATTGTGAATCCCTGTGGAACCGGAAGACCGATAGATGTCATCTCGGCAAGGTTTGCACCCTTTCCTCCAAGGAGATTACGCATGGTCATGTCGCCTTCGCTAAACATATAAACCCATTTGTTTGCCATTTTTTTGTTTCCTCCTATTACGATACTTGGCAGTTGCCTGCCATTCCATACTTCGCAATCCCTAATTTGCGTAGCACCCTTTCGTCAATGTGCCTAACTAATTTGCGCACATAAACAATAGTAACACACTTTGACCAAAAAACAACACGTTTTGACAATTTTATAACGAAGTTTTTATATATTTTTCATTATCTTTTGTAACATCCGTTACTAAACTCCTATGGTAAAAAAAGAGACTGCAAAAACTAACGTGTTTTTGCAGTCTCTGTGTCTTTTTTCTTATGTCTTAGAAAGTGAATTTATCCTCGAAATATTTACCGAGCTCAGCGATAGGGATTCTTACCTGATCCATTGTATCTCTGTCTCTTACTGTGACAGATTTGTCTGTCTCTGAATCAAAATCGTATGTGATGCAGAATGGAGTTCCGATCTCATCCTGTCTTCTGTATCTCTTTCCGATGTTTCCTCTGTCGTCGAATTCACAGTTGTATTTCTTTGAAAGCTCTGCGTAAATCTTCTCAGCACCTTCGTTAAGCTTCTTTGAAAGTGGAAGGATACCAATCTTTACAGGAGCAATTGCCGGATGGAAATGAAGCACTGTTCTCATGTCAGGCTTCTCCTCTGTTCCGATGTTCTCCTCATCATATGCTTCGCAAAGGAATGCAAGTGTAACTCTGTCTGCACCGAGTGAAGGCTCGATAACGTATGGAAGGTACTTCTCGTTCTTTGTATCGTCGAAGTATGTGAGATCCTGTCCTGATTCCTCAGCGTGACGTCCGAGGTCGTAGTCTGTTCTGTCTGCGATTCCCCAAAGTTCGCCCCATCCGAATGGGAAAAGGAACTCGATGTCTGTTGTTCCCTTTGAGTAGAATGCAAGCTCTGCAGGGTCATGATCTCTGAGTCTCATATCCTCTTCTTTGATTCCGAGTGAAAGAAGCCAGTTCTTGCAGAAGCTTCTCCAATACTCAAACCACTCAAGGTCTGTTCCCGGCTCGCAGAAGAACTCAAGCTCCATCTGCTCGAACTCTCTTGTACGGAAGATAAAGTTTCCGGGTGTAATCTCGTTTCTGAAAGACTTTCCGATCTGAGCGATTCCGAAAGGAACTTTCTTTCTGGATGTTCTCTGTACGTTCTTGAAGTTTACGAAGATTCCCTGTGCTGTCTCAGGTCTTAAGTAAACTGCGTTCTTTGCGTCCTCTGTTACTCCCATGAAGGTCTTGAACATGAGGTTGAACTGTCTGATATCTGTAAAGTTGTGCTTTCCGCATGAAGGGCAAGGTACGTTGTTCTTCTCGATGAACTCTACCATCTCCTCGTTTGTCCATCCGTCAACTGATGAGCCAAGCTCGATTCCATTCTCCTCTGCGAAATCCTCGATAATCTTATCTGCTCTGAATCTCTCGTGGCACTCTTTACAATCCATAAGTGGATCTGAGAATCCTCCGAGGTGTCCTGAAGCAACCCATGTCTGTGGGTTCATGATGATAGCTGAATCGATACCAACATTGTATGGACTCTCCTGTACGAATTTCTGCCACCATGCTTTTTTTACATTGTTCTTAAGCTCTACTCCGAGGTTTCCGTAATCCCAAGAGTTTGCAAGTCCTCCGTATACTTCGGAACCCGGATATACGAATCCTCTGGCTTTTGCCAGGGCAACGATTTTTTCCATTGATTTTTCCATGTCTTTACTCCTCACTGAAATCTATCTTTTATATATAACTATCATTGTTTTCTCGGAAATGTCTTCCCCGTCATACCCGACTGTATCTTTGCTGTCGGATAATACAAGGCTTGCTCCGTCTAATACCGAAACATACTTTATTGTTCCGTCGACCATTACATCAGAGCCGCCCTTGCTAACGACTACAAGATCCTCATCAGCCGGTGAGTATGATTCCTCCACAGCTTCTGTTCCGGATACATCGTAGTAGTCAGCCTCGAACGAATATCCCGCATCTTTTGCATCGCCGACTGTTCCTTCATAAAGAACAAGTCCGTTCAGCTGCACATAATCTGATGCGTCATCGTAGGTCATAACAACTTTCGCAACGCTCGTCTCCTCGTCTACGGATACCTCGGTAACCTTTACCGTCTCTCCGTATGATGAAGTGTAATCACTAACCAATTCCTCAATATATGAATTCAACTCGTCCTCTGAATAATATGACTCATTGAAATCCGCGATATCAACGCTTGTTACTTTCCCGTTTTTATCTACGTAAACAGTGCTTCTTGATACATCAAGATTCTTTTTACCGCACCCTGTCATTCCTGCTACAAGAAGTACACAGGCAAGTGCCAAAAACAGCTTTTTCATTGTCTTTCCTCCCTTGACTAACTTTAGTATTATACTATTTTAGTCCCATGCTTTCAAGCACCTCAAGGGATTTAAACGAGTGCCCTACGTACATGTTAAAATACTTTCCGACTATATATATAAATTCTTCTTTTACCTCATCGTTCACGTTGAATGCGTATACCGATGAAGGTTCTGATGTGATGACATATTGCAGTGTGTACAAGGTCGATTTTGAAACCGTAGTTGTATCTGTTTTTCTTTTGCAATCGTCACAAACCATTCCCCTTCCCTCAAATGAAAAGGTGTTTAAGTTTTCCTTTGAGCCGCAGGAAACGCACTCGAAAACATTCGGATATTCTCCCTCTATGGCTAAAAGCTTTAATTCAAAGACTCTTCGAAGAAGCTCCATATCCATCTGCTTTCTTTCCATGGCCCGCAAGGTTATGTAAAGAAGATTTATGAGATTTGATTCGTCAGCGTTTTCAACCGCATAAAAACCGCAGGCCTCCAAAAAATAAAAACCGTAGTATGCCTGCTTTGGGTCCGTGGCAAGTTCCCTAAAATAGTTGGATATCACGGAACGTTTCAGGTTGTAAGCGCTTCTTCCCTCGATCACTTCAAATTCTCCCGTGGAAAAAGGCCCGACGGCAAGGTTAGCATTTCCCGGGCGCCTTGCACCTCTCGCAAATACCGTTATCTTGCCCTTTTCCTTGGTGAGAATAACCAGTCTTTTATCGTTTTCTCCGACAGCGCTCTGAAACAGAACCATGCCATGGACTATCAGACTGTCGTTCAATATTAAATGTCCTCCTCGCGGTATCCGAAGTTCTTCATAAGAATATCCGAATCACGCCAATCTTTCTTTACCTTTACCCAAAGGTTTAGGTTTACATTGCACTCCAGAAGCTTTTCTATCTCGTATCTGGCGTTTGTTCCGATTTTCTTGAGCATTGAGCCCTGTTTTCCTATAATGATGCCCTTGTGGCTGTTCTTTTCACAGATAATGGTCGCTTCTATATCTGCAAGCTGCCCCTTATTGTTCTTTCTGTACTTCATGCTCTCTATGGTGACAGCGATTCCGTGTGGTATCTCGTCATCCAAAGCATGCAAAGCCTTTTCTCTGATAATCTCGGCTACTATCTGTCTCTCAGGCTGATCGGTAACCGTATCTTCGTCGTAGAACATTGGACCGTAAGGCAGATATTTGAAGATAGTCTCCAACACATCGTCAAGTCCGATGTTTCTAAGTGCTGAAATCGGGATTATCTCATCGAAATCGTATGCCTTGCGGTATGTATCAATGTACTCGATAACCTTTGGCTTGTCGATTGTATCTACTTTGTTTATAAGCAGGATTACAGGGGTTGTTCCCTTTTTAAGCAAATCGATGATGTGCTGCTCTCCCGCTCCGATGAAGTTGGATGGCTCAACAAGCCACAAAATCACATCCACGTCCTTTAAGGTAGACTCGGCCACGTTTACCATATACTCGCCGAGTTTATTTTTTGCCTTGTGGATTCCCGGTGTATCGAGAAATACGATCTGACCTTTTTCAGGGTCTGTATATACAGTCTGAATTCTGTTTCTGGTAGTCTGAGGCTTCTTTGATGTGATGGCAATCTTCTGCCCGATAAGATGATTCATCAAAGTCGACTTACCTACGTTTGGTCTTCCTATAATCGTTACAAATCCGGATTTTGTGGTGTTGATACTATCCATTCTGTTCTCCCTTAAATGTTATTTGTTAATAAAGGCTCTCCAGGTTGATAAACATATCTTTGTTTTCTTTAAGCTTTGTCTCGTTTCCGATGACACAAATATCATCGAAATCCAAAACCGCCTGTACGGCCGGTGCCAAAGCTCTTATATCTTCCTTTGTTACATTAAGTATCTCATCGCGCTCCTTCTGAAGCATCTCCGATGTGATATTTGTAAGAAATGCCTGAAGAGATCTCTGTCCTTTTGCAAATGGTGTGAGCGGTACGTCCAACTCGCTCATCGTTCCTATGACATACTTTGTCATATCTCTGTCATCCGCGTCAAAATTGCGGATGTACTCAGGAAATGCATTGAAAATGTCGTTTGTCTCCCTGAGGTTTGGATCTCTGTATGATGAGAGATAGCTGTTTCCGCTTCTGTGGAGTCCTCCGCCGCAGCCGTAGGCTCCACCCTTTACTCGCACGTTTATCCAAAGATAATCGTATCCCATGATTACTTTAAGGACTCTCATTGCTCCTGTGTATTCAAAGCCTTTGTCCTTGAAGTTTCCGGCTCTCGATACGTACTGAATCTGGGACGCATCCATGAGTCCCTCGTTCTTCTTTTCAAAATGATAATCTGAATCCTTAAGTTCTTCTCTGGTTTCAAGTTTTCCGATGAACTCGTTTATTCCTTTGCTTGCTTTCTCGTAGCCGTCGGTATCACAGGTCACACTCATCATGAAATTGTTTTTCACAAAGACTTTCTTTGCAAGTTCTTTGAGCTTTGCTATAAGCTCTTCCTTTTTCTCATCGAAATTCTTCTCATAGTCTGCAACCACCCGGTAAAACTCTATTCCGTTGGTTGAGTCCGTAAATTTCGAATCGTATGAGAAGTA
>JAILLZ010000058.1 GCA_024692885.1 Lachnospiraceae bacterium
AACCATGCTCAATTTTTGAGTTAAGAATTGCTGATGGCAATTTGTGTAAAGTCAATTGTCAGTTCTCTTATGAAGGACTTATAGGTTTTCTTAGCATTTTTATAACTAAGACCAGCAAATTTTCGCCATGGATGGTGAAAATAGGTCGTTCTATGCCCGGATGGCATATAACGACCGTTTGCGTCCTAACACATAAACTTTCCAAAAATGCTTAGAAAAACATAAAGTCCGAAACCGAGAACTGCAATGACTTTACACAAATTGTCATCTCAGAGATATGCAAAAGTTTCGTCATAGAAACCCCTTAAGTCAAAGAAAAGGAGCCGTCATTTGACGGCTCCAAAGAATATTTAGCCTATTCCACCATAGGCTGCACCAAGAAGAAGTGCAAGTATTGCCAAAGGTATAAATACATATGATCCAAGTGGATAGAACCATTTGCTTATATCCTTCTTTCCGCCGGCATTTACAGCCTCACATACATAGCTCTTTCCTGCAACGAAGAAGAACATGATAGCGGCCAATGCGGCACCCAATGGGCAAATGTAAATGGAAACAACATCCATCCACTCTGATACGATTGCCTGAATGCAAATTGCAACCACGCATCCCACTACTCCGATTACAGCTACTGCAGCTTTTCTTCCGAGGTTGAACTGCTGCTGAAGTGTAGCTACCGGTGCTTCATAGAGGTTTACTATACTACTAACCGCTGCAAACAATACGCAAACGAAGAATACCATTCCTACTATCTTTCCGCCAGGCATTGCGTTCATAACGTTTACAAGGTAGATGAACATGAGTCCAGGTCCGCCTGCGTCCAAAGGTCCGTTTCCGGCTGCCATAGCCGGTATGATAACAAAAGCCGCAAGCAAAGCTGCTATTGTATCAAACAAAGCCACGTTTCTGGCAGAGCTTGGAATATCTTCATCCTTCTTTACATATGAACCGTAGATAAGTGTTCCGTTTCCGGCTATTGACAGGGAGAAGAATGCCTGTCCGAAAGCGAATACCCATACCTGTGGATTCAATAATCCTTCAGGATTTAATGTGAAGATGTATTTGTATCCCTCTGATGATCCCGGTATTGTGGCAATGTAAATTGCCAAAATTATGAACAAACCAAAGAGCAGCGGCATCATTATCTTGTTTGCCTTTTCGATACCGCTTGCGATACCTGCTGCCATAATGGCAAAGCTGACAACCAAGGCTATGATAATCCATACATTAGCTCCGAATGCACTGGCTGTAGCGCCAAATGTTCCGCCTATTGTATCCATATCTGTACCCATGTCGAAAAGTCCGCCTGTGAGTGCCAGATAAGTATACTTAAAAATCCATCCAATAACACAAGAGTAACCTATTGCAAGAGCCATAGATCCCAAAACCGGTATAAGTCCAATAGTTTCTCCAAGTTTTCTACCTTTTCCTTTAAGCTCCGTAGCAGTTCCAAATGCTCCGATAGGGCCGTATCCGGTTGCTCTTCCGAATGCCATCTCCTCGATAACACCGGTCGAACCGATGAGTACTACGAAAATGAAGTAAGGTATAAGGAATGTCAAACCTCCAAACTTTGATACCATGATAGGAAATCTCCAAATATTTCCCATACCAACTGCAGAACCTACACATGCCAGGATAAATCCAACCTTGGAATTAAATCCATCTTTTTTCTGTCCAGTATCCATAAAAACCCCCTAATATTTAATTTTAACCCTTTTTATATGTTTATAATTCCCTAATTCAAAAATACTCCTTATTACTTATAATTCCTTACGAATCATGTGATTGTTTTTTACTGATCACATAACTCCTCTTTTGAAGGTGCATAAGGCTCAAGCCATGCATGGAAATGTCTCATCGGAAGATTGTGTCCGAATGTAATCTTAAGGTTCGGAATTGTATCACGATCCTCATGAAGCTGTTTTGCAGCTGCGATGATGTAATCCATATGCTGTTTTGAGTACTGGCTTCTGTTTATAGCAAGTCTCACAACGTTACATACCTCTGCCTGCTGCTCAGGTGTCTTGAGATCATACTCCATAGAGAAATCTCCAAGCTCTGAACAACGGATTCCGTAACGATGAATCATCTCAAGAGACAATGCCTGTCCTGCGAAGCTCTCATGTCCTCTCTTGTAATCGAAGAATTTATCTACATCGATGTATACTCCGTGTCCACCTGCAGGAAGAACTACAGGAACACCTGCCTCGTGAAGTCCCTGTGCAAGGTATTCACACTGGCTTACTCTCTCGTGCTGATATTCAAATCTCTGCTCCTCGTACAATCCCTGAGTAAGAGCCATAATGTCATGTCCTGACATTGCTCCGTAAGAATCGTTACCGTATGCAGAAATCTGACGAACCTTAAGTAAATGTCCAATATCTGTCTTAACTGTTCCGTCCTCGTTGAATTCAGAGAACTTCTTCCAGAAATATCCTTTATCACGGAATGCGAAAACACCACCCATGTTTGCATGTCCGTTCTTCTTAAGAGAAGCTGATACGGCATCAAAGTATGAGAACATCTCTTTTGCAATCTCTGCGATTGACTTATCTCTGTATCCATCCTCGTTCATCTTGATGAAGTAGCAGTTCTCTGCCCATCTGGCTCCATCCATGATGTATGGAATATCATATTTATGAGCCAATTCAGAAACAGCTCTCATGTTTGCCATAGATACAGGCTGTCCGCAAACTGAGTTGTTTGTAACTGTTGTGTAGATCATAGGAACATTTTCCACACCAACTGCATCAATGAGCTGTTTTAACTTATCGAGGTCCATGTTACCCTTGAAAGGATTCTTCTCATACTTTCCGCTCTCCGGAACCTCAAATAAGATTTCCTTGTGGAAAAGGTTTCTAGGTACTGAACCCATCTGCTTGATGTTTCCTTCAGTTGTATCAAAGTGAGCATTTGAAGGAATTGTAAAAACTTTTCCAGGGTATCTCTTTGCGAGTAAAGGTTTGATAACATCAAAGAGAAGAGCCTCTGCACAACGTCCCTGTGGAAGGATAAATGTATTTGGACGCTCAAGCTGATATGAACCTCCGTTTATAAATCCACCCTCACAATCAACGAGATACACTTCATCCATCATCTTTTTAACATCGTCGGTGTCGACTCCGTTTCTGAGATAATTGATGAGTCTCTTCTGGTTGTCTCCTCTCTCCCACACATCACGCATAGCGTCAAGGAGTACATAATATCCCTTGTTTCTTCCATAGGATTCATCTCCAAGGAACATTGCTGACCACTGCTTGTCAGTCATGGCTGTTGTACCTGAGTCTGAGAGACAATCGATGTAAAGCAGTCCTGCTGGGAATGCAAACTCATTGTAATGAGTTCTCTCCAATGCTGCCTGTCTCTCATCTGCCGTTACTGTTGGCAGATTTCGTGTGACAAATGTACAAGATTTTGGTGCTTCGACGTTTAATGGATATTCCATTTTCTAATACCTCCATTCATTTCTGCGGGTTCACCGCGTATTATGAATACCCCGGTCATCGTAAAAATTACTAACGACTGGCGGACAGTATTTGCTTATGAGAAAAAATTATCATACCCAATTATTGCATGCAATAATTTTTTCTCACAAATTGTACAGTTTGTATATTTTATACAAGTGTATGCACTATATTTTGTGCACATTTACTTCTAAATCGATATATCATATGAGAATTTTTTCGTATTGATTTTCTCATCATATTGATTTATGATTAAATTACGTTAGAAAAAATTTTCACTCAAAGAGGCCAAAATGAGAGAAGAAACAAAGAAAGCATATTGCAGATTATCACTATTCCTCTCGGCAGCATTGGGTCCGGATTACGAAATCCTTTTGTGTGATCTGGAGAAAATTCTTGCCATCCAAAACGACTATATCAGCGGACGCACTCCGGGTTCGGAGTTACCGGACATGATAAAGGCTTTGATTAAAAACGAGACCTATAAGGAAGCCAATTGGAAGGTAAGTTACCAGGATGTAACCGAGAGCGGAAAAGTCCTTAGAAGTTCGGTTCTTTTCATATATGATGAGAACAAGGATCCGGAAGGTGTTCTTTGCATCAATTTCGATGATTCAAGGTACAAAGAGCTGGCAGACACGGTTTTTCATCTGTGTCATCCGGACTCATATGTGCAAAGAAACATAAAGCTCACAACCGACAGAAGTGCTGAGCCTGAGACCTTCTATGCTGACATGAAGACTGTCACCGAGGACATAATAAAACATGTTGTAAACGATCCGAAAAAGGATCCTAACGACTATACCTACGAGGAAAAATTGGAAATAGTGCGTCAGCTTTACAGCAACGGTATTTTCTCGCTCAAAGGGGCAATTCCGTCCATTTCCGAGCGTATTTCATGCTCTCAGGCCAGTGTCTACAGATACATTTCCGCGGTGAAGGAAGAAGAACAAAACTGATGCATTTCTGTAGTGAATGCAGAAGAATAAATAACTCAACAAAAATATATTAGAGAAAGGAATTATAATAAGATGAACAAAGCTATCTCAACAAACAACGCACCATCTGCTATCGGACCTTACAGCCAGGCAATCGAGGCAGGAAACACCGTTTACGTTTCAGGTCAGCTTCCTATCGATCCAGCAACAGGTGAATTTGCCGGAAGCGATATCGCTGCACAGACAAAGCAGAGCCTCACAAACATCAAGAACATTTTGGCTGCTGCAGGGACTGATATGTCTTCTGTTGTAAAGACTACCGTTCTTTTGAACAACATTGCAGATTTTGCAGCTATGAACGAAGTATATGCCACATTTTTCGAGGCACCGTTCCCTGCAAGAGCTGCATTCGAAGTAGCCGCTCTTCCTAAGGGAGCATTGGTGGAGATTGAAGCAGTTGCTGCGAAATAACACCTCTCTTACATAAATAGCACTAAAAAAGCAAGTTGCCACTATAGTGGGAACTTGCTTTTTTATATTCTTTAGTTTGCTTTTTCTCTTTTTGCTATCATCGGAAGTATCACTCCAAGTGCTGTGAGCACAACAGGTGTGATTACGTTAAGTGCGAATGTGAAAGGATCTTCATCGTACATTCCAAGGATACAGCTTGCAGCTGTAACAAAGAAACACCATCCTCCGAAGATAAGCGCTATCTTCTGGTTTTTCACAAATCTGTACTCGGCACTAAACTTATCTCCTGCTTTTCTAAGCATGATGTATGCAAAGAACACCCAAAGATAACGAAGTGGCATACATACAGAGTTGAGCTTTGTAAGCTGCTTAAGCACTGCTGCAGCTCCGGGTACGAATGACTGGATAAGAATGATTGCTCCTGAAAGAATTGCTACCATCTTTATACCGTTTACATAAGCTCCCTTGTCGTTCTGCTTAAGCAGCTTTGAAGGGATGAACTCTCTTGCATCCTCATTGTCAAGAAGCATACGAAGCGGTGCATCGATACTGATTACAAGTGTTGAAAGCTGTCCTATGGCATTGCAAAGTGCGTAGATTATCATGAGTGCATTTCCCACATGATAATACTCACCGAGTTTCTGGAAAGCCCAGTATGATCCGTTTGAGTTGTATGAATTGAAGCTTTCAGCTGATTCATTTATAAGAGTAGGATCAAACATCATTCCCATAGCGATGGTTCCAAGGATGGCACAAACCACTACCATGATGGCAAGTGTAATCATTGCCTTAGGGAATCCCTTGCTTGGGTTTTCAACCTTGTTTACGTAAGGAGAAATCTTCTCACATCCACCTACAGCAAATACAAGGATTGAAAGTGATGTAAAATACTTCACATTAAACTGTGGAATAAGTGACTGTGTTGTAAACTCCATGCTTACAAATCCGGCATTCGGATTGATTACAGGAGCGGCGAACATCATAAGGATGTAAAGGATTGACATTACAAACATTGATGTTCCGGCGAGTGTTGCAAGCTTCTTGAGCGGATTAAGACCGCGTGATGCTATGTAGCAGAAAATAAGAAGTATTGCAAATGTTACAAGCTGAACCGCAAGTGTTGGGAAACTGTCATATGTCTCACCGTTTCTGAAGATTGCCCAGCTTAAAGCCTTGATTCCGCCTGAAGACTTTGATGCAATGTAAGTGATGTGGCATGCCCAGTATGTCCATCCTGCATAGTATGCAGCCTTGGCACCTGTTGTACTGAGAATCCATGAGCTTACACCACCACCTGATGTCTTAAATGCCGAACCAAGCTCACCAACCATAAGTGCGTATGGTATGAAATATAAAGCAAACATGAGTATCCAGCTGAATATTACCTGAATACCGTTAAAATAAATAAAACCATTCAGTACGTTTCCAAAACCCCACACGGTCGAAAACGCCATGAATGCAAGCGTAGACCACTTAATACGCTTTGAATCCATAAAAACGAACCTCCCTATATATCGTTTAGTGTTTGCGTCGCAAACTCCACTAGTATACAGGATTTTCGCGGTGTTTTAAACCTTTTTGGCATTGGCAAATTTAACAAAGTTTTTCTGTTTTTTTATAAAAAATGACAAATAAACTCAAAAGCTGTGCTTATAAAGCATATTGAATGAGGAGTCTAAGAACGTTTTCAGCCCCGTCTCTATGGCTTCTCTCATATCCGTGTGATGCGTATACACCTGCGCCTATAAGACCGTGTCTCAGATCATTTCCCGCCTCAAGTGTGGCCTCAACATCACTTCCGTAATGTGGATAAATATCTATGGCATAATCTGCTCCACTCTCTTTCGCTGCTGCCACAAGCGCCTGTACTACTGGGTAGCTGTAAGGGCCACCGCTGTCCTTTGCACAGATAGAAACCTGCTTCTCAGTACAGTTCAAACCATCTCCGACACAACCCATGTCTACAGATATAGCCTCTGTACATCCCTCAGGAACACTTCCGCATCCGCCGTGTCCAACCTCCTCGAACACTGTTATATGCGCATAAAGAGCTCTCTTTGGAGTAACTTTTTTCTCTTTTATATATTTTGCAAGTCCGAGCAAAATACCTACACTAAGCTTGTCATCAAGGAATCTGGACTTGATGTATCCGGATTTTGTCACTCTTACGTTTGGTTCAAAACAAACAATATCCCCCACTGAGATTCCGAGTTTTTCTGTGTCTTCCTTAGAATTTACATCCTCATCAAGAACAACTTCGCAGGTATCCCAGTCTCTCTTTGTATCGTTGTACTCGCCGTTAACATGGATAGATGCGTTGTTCAGCTGGAAAGTTCCCTCATATATTCCGTCAAATTTTGTGATAACTCTCACATTTTCGGTCTCGGCATTGTTTGGGTTCATACCTCCGAGATTTGTGAGCTTTAGTCTTCCGTTATCCTTTATTGTCGCAACCATTCCGCCGAGTGTATCGGTGTGAGCTTCCAAAAGGAGACCGTCGTTTTTATCCTTACCGGTCAAGTCCACTACAACTCCGCCCTTGTTTGTGATTTTTGCCTCGAATCCAAGTTTTTCAAACTCTTCCTTCACCCATTTTGCAGCCTCTTCTGTGTAGCCTGTAGGTGAATCAATGTTTAAGAGAGTTGTAGTCTCTTCTACTATGAAATCCGTGTATTTTGTTAAATCTATTTTTTTCATGATATATCCCTTTCCGTCATTCTCCTCGTTTAGAGAATGCCCATATAATTTTATTAACACATTCTTTGGAGAATGCCCTGAAAACTATAATAACACATTCTTTTGCAAATGCACTGATGATAACGATAACAAATGACGGAAAACACTTACTTTATTTGTTTTAGATTATTCCATCCTCTCCTTCATAATCCATTTTTAGACTTTGAAGTTGCTCCGATTTCTACGCTTCCACTACAACTTTTATGGACTCATTTCCCATCTGCGTCAGTATTGCATCTTCCAAATGGTCAATATCAAATGAATGAGTAATGAGTTTTTCTATCTCCAGTCTGCCACTGTTTAAAAGATTTACAGCCCTCTGGTGTGTATCAGGATTTATCATGGATCCGACGATAGTAAGCTCTTTTTTATAAACATCAAATAAAGGTAGTGAAACCACATCGTCCACGCCCGGAACACTAAAAAGAAGCACTGTTCCGCAAGATCCGGCACTTTTTATGGCCTGCTCCGCTGCAAATGGTTTTCCCACGCACTCTATAACAACATCAACACCGTCTTCTCCGATGATTCTTTTTATTTCCTCAGAAAGGTCCTGCTCTGTAGGATCCACAGCAGCATCCGCACCTACCTCCAGACCAATCTCTCTTCTCATCTTTATCGGTTCGCTCAGAATGATTGTCCCCGCACCACGAAGTTTCGCAAGTTGTACCATGAGAAGTCCTATGGTTCCTCCACCTATAACCAGCACACTCTGCCCTGATTGTA
>JAILLZ010000188.1 GCA_024692885.1 Lachnospiraceae bacterium
TACTTCCTTAAAAATTCTTTTTCAATCATACCACATTTTCACTGCTAAAATCACTCTCATGATGCTGTTTTTTTGAACGCATTCCCGTTTATATGATTATTCTTTTTTGTTGATAAATTCACACATCCGGTTGTATGGTTAGATTTTCGTTAGACGAAATTCATGAGCAATCCTAAACGGCGCATCGCGAAAAACGTATGTCTGACATCCCCGTTAGTTTTATACCGATAAAATCAGTTGCGGAATCGTAAGTCTGTTTTTCTAGGTTCATGCAGTTTTCCCATAATTTCGCATGCTGCGACTAAACGCGCTTCGCTTGGACGGTCATCTCCGCATGCGATGGGGAAAACTGCTTATTCACTAAGAAAAAATACGACGTACTCAAACGCAACTACATTGCCTTGATTCTGCTGAGGGCTTCAATGGTGTTGTCCCTGTCTCCGAAAGCCGTAAGTCTGAAATAATTCTCTCCGTGAGGTCCGAATCCGACTCCCGGTGTACCTACCACATTTGCCTTAGTGAGAAGGTAGTCAAAGAACTCCCAGCTTGTCATGCCCTGCGGTGTTCTAAGCCAGATGTAAGGGGCATTCACTCCGCCGTGAACCTCGTAGCCTGCTGCTTTCAGGCCCTCAAGGATAAGTTTTGCATTTTCCATGTAATAAGCAATCTGCTGTTTTACCTGTGTTCTGCCTTCCTCGGAATAAACAGCCTCGCCCGCGCGCTGAACAATGTATGGTGCTCCGTTGTATTTTGTTCCGTGTCTTCTCGCCCAAAGATTCCAAAGTGAAACACCCTCCACCTTCAAATCCTTTGGTATCACGGTAAAGCCAAGACGAAGTCCCGTAAATCCCGCTGTTTTTGAGAATGAACGGAATTCTATAGCGCACTCTCTTGCTCCCTCGCACTCGTATATGCTGTGAGGCACGTTCTCCTCGCTGATGTAAGCCTCGTAGGCTGCATCATACAAAATAACCGAATGGTTTTTATTGGCATAATCCACCCATTCCTGCAAACGATCTTTTGTAATGACCGCTCCGGTAGGATTGTTTGGGAAACAAAGGTAGATTAAATCCGGAACCTTTTCAGGAAACTCAGGTACAAAATTGTTTGATGCATCGCAAGGCATGTAGATTACTTTTGAGAAAAGGCCTCTCACATCGTCGTAATCACCGCATCTGCCTGCCATGACATTGGAATCCACATATACCGGATATACAGGATCGCACACAGCTATTGTGTTGTCCTCGGAAAAGATTTCCTGAATATTTCCGCAATCGCATTTAGCACCGTCTGAGACAAAAATCTCGTCGGCGGATATATCGCATCCGTTTTCTTTAAAATCTTTTTCCGCGATGACGTTTCTCAAAAATTCGTATCCAAGATCCGGAGCATATCCTTTAAAAGTATCCTTGGAAGACATCTCATCCGTAGCCTTATGCAATGCTTCTATCACTGCAGGGCAAAGCGGCTGTGTCACATCACCTATTCCAAGGCGGATAACCTTTGCCTCGGGATGCGCTTCCTCATACGCGCGAACCTTTTTACCTATATCCGAGAAAAGATAGCTTCCCGGCAACTTTAAATAATTCCTGTTTACTTTAGCCATAACACACTCCTATATTAAAGATTTGTATATCCCATAAGATCGTAATCCGCCTGCTTTGCGGCAGCTCGTCCCTCAGCGATGGCACGAACCACAAGAGACTGTCCTATATGCATGTCGCCTGCTGCATACACGCCCGGAGCACTTGTCGCAAATCCGCATTTCGTCTTCACGTTTGTCCTGTCATCCGCCTCTACCGAAAATGAATCTCTAACATATGATTCACTTCCAAGGAAACCTGCTGCTATCAGTACAAGCCCTGCAGGAAGCACCTGTTCACTGCCCTTCACCGTAACCATGTTCACACGTCCGGTCTTAGCATCCTTTTTAGGTTCAAGGGAAACTATAACAACCGATTTAATGTTTCCGTTTTTATCCTTTTTGAATTCCTTTACCGTGGTCTGATAGATACGCGGGTCATGACCGAACTTGTATATGGATTCCTCCTGGCCGTAATCGGTCTTTAAAACCTTTGGCCACTCAGGCCATGGGTTGGATGTGGCTCTCTCCTCAGGCGGTTGCGGCATCATCTCAAGCTGGGTCACGCTCTTTGCCCCAAGACGAATACAGCTTCCCACGCAATCGTTTCCTGTATCTCCGCCACCGATTACAATTATATCCTTATCCCTTGCCATTTCATACGGAAAATCCTTGAAATCGCTGTCCTGAATCTTTTTTGTTACTTCCTTCAAAAAGTCCACTGCAAAGTAAATGCCCTTTGCATCTCTTCCCGGTACCGAAATATCTCTCGGATTTGAGGCTCCGCAGCAAAGAATTACGCTGTCGAAATTCTTTTTTAGTTCCTCTCCCGTTATATCCTTGCCGACATCCATGTTCAGTTCAAAATGAATGCCTGCATCCATCATGAGATTTATTCTTCTCTCGATGACACGCTTGTCGAGTTTCATGTTCGGAATACCATACTGAAGGAGTCCGCCCGGACGGTCGCTCCTCTCAAATACGGTAACCTCGTGTCCTCTTCTGTTTAAAAGCTGAGCTGCAGCAAGACCTGAAGGTCCGCTTCCGACAACTGCAACCTTCTTTCCGGTTCTTATGGCAGGGCTCTCCTCTTTTACAAGATCATGCTCAAAGGCATATTCTATAACAGCTTTCTCATTTTCCTTTGTTGTCACCGGTGTGTCATGAACACCCTCGGTACAAGCCGCCTCGCATAAAGCCGGACAAACCCTGCTTGTAAACTCAGGAAAACTGTGTGTGATGGAGAGTCTTCTGTATGCCTCCTCCATCTGACCTCTGTACACCAAATCGTTTATCTCCGGTATAAGGTTGTGAAGAGGGCATCCGCTCATCATGCCGGAAATCATAACTCCCGCCTGGCAGAACGGTATTCCGCAATCCATACATCTTGCAGCCTGTTTTTTCTGTTCCTGCAAAGAAAGGCTCTTATGGAATTCATCAAAGTTTTTGATTCTTTCCTCCTCAGCTATAACCTTTCCTTCAACTCTTTTGTATTCCAAAAATCCGGTATTCTTTCCCATGTCGCACCTCCTAGCTTACAAAGGCACGAAAGGCCTCTATCTTTGCGGTTTCCACGTCATTTCCACTCTCTACCGATTCACCGATAAGCTTCATCATTTCTCTGTAATCGTTAGGGATGATTTTCTTAAACTGACCAATGTACTCATCAAAATGTTTTAAGATTTCCTGTCCCTTCTTTGAGCCGGTAAGCTCCACGTGTTTCTTTATTATTCTCTTAAGCTCTTCAATATCGCCCTTGTGAGCAACTGCTTCCATTGAAACAAGTTCCTTGTTGAGGTTGCGATAGAGATGATTATCCTGGTCCAAAACATATGCAACACCACCGCTCATTCCTGCGGCAAAATTCTTTCCCGTAGGTCCGAGAATAACCACACATCCACCTGTCATGTATTCACAGCCGTGCTCACCTACACCCTCTACGCAGGCAGTCGCTCCGGAATTTCTTATCGCAAATCTCTCTCCTGCCATACCTGCTATATAAGCCTCACCGGAGGTAGCTCCGTACAGAGCAACATTTCCTATGATAATGTTTTCCGAAGGATCGTATCCTGTCTCCTCAGGAGCAGCAATGACAAGCTTTCCTCCTGACAATCCCTTTCCGAAATAATCGTTGCTGTCACCGGTTACAAAAAGGCTTAATCCTTTTGGAATGAACGCACCGAAACTCTGTCCGCCGGAACCTTTACATTTAACGCTTATGGTGTCTTCCTTAAGTCCGTCTGGATATCGTCTGGTTATCTCAGCGCCAAGAAGTGTGCCAAAGGTTCTGTTGGTATTTACAACGTTAACTTCAACCTTTGCCTTACTTCCCTTTTCAAGCGCTTTTTTCACTGAAGGATTTGACAGGAGAACTGTCTCATCCAAAGTCTGCTCCAGATGGAAATCATAAGATTTTTCCGGATTGTTCACGCATTTTGAGCGGTCAAATCCCGAGAAATCCATGAGTATCTTTGAGAGATCAAGCTTTTCTTCGGCTGCGGTAAGACCCTCTCTAACGCGGAGAAGATCGGTACGTCCGACAAGCTCGGATACACTTCTCACGCCTAAAGATGCCATAATCTCACGAAGCTCTCTGGCTACAAAAAGCATGAAGTTTTCCACGTACTCCGGTTTTCCCATAAAACGTTTTCTGAGTTCCGGATTCTGTGTGGCAACTCCCATCGGACATGTATCCGACTGGCAAACCCTCATCATTACGCATCCCATGGTTACAAGCGGTGCTGTGGCAAAACCGAATTCTTCCGCTCCAAGAATTGCTGCAACAGCAACATCTCTTCCGCTCATGAGCTTTCCGTCCGTCTCGATAACCACCTGGTCTCTCAAACCGTTTGCAAGAAGCGTCTGATGTGCCTCAGCAAGTCCAAGTTCCCAAGGAAGTCCTGCATTATGTATTGAAGAAAGCGGAGCTGCTCCCGTTCCTCCGTCGTATCCGGAGATTAAGATTACCCCTGCTCCTGCCTTTGCAACACCTGCCGCAACGGTTCCGACTCCGGCTTCCGAAACAAGTTTTACGGAAATACGGGCGTTTTTATTGGAGCATTTCAAATCGTAAATAAGCTGCGCCAAATCCTCAATGGAATAAATATCATGGTGAGGAGGTGGCGAAATAAGGCTGACCCCCGGTGTTGAATGTCTGGTCTTTGCAACCCAAGGGTAAACTTTCTTTCCAGGAAGGTGACCTCCCTCTCCCGGTTTTGCTCCCTGAGCCATCTTTATCTGTATTTCTTTTGCACTAACGAGATATCTGCTGGTAACGCCGAATCGTCCGCTAGCAACCTGCTTTATGGCAGAGCTTCTGTCATGCTCGGTACCTGCCGATTCAAGGCGCTCGTCGCTCTCTCCACCCTCGCCGCTGTTGCTCTTTCCGTGAAGTCTGTTCATGGCTATGGCAAGAGTTTCATGCGCTTCCTGAGATATGGAGCCGTATGACATGGCACCTGTCTTAAAGCGCTTTACAATGCTGTATTCGTCTTCAACTTCCTCGAGTTCCACAGGGCGAGCCGCGTATTTAAAATCAAACATTGTACGAAGATAGCCTGTATCCTCGGAATCCACAAGCTTCGTGTATTCCTTAAACTTATCGAAATTTCCCTCTCTTGTGGATTGCTGCAACATATGTATTACAGCAGGTTTGTATCTGTGGTTTTCCCCACCGCTTCTAAGTTTGTGTCGTCCCACAGCGGAAAGCTCCATATTTACAGGAAGTCCGAGAGGATCGAAAGCAGCTGAATGCTGGGCATCCGTAGCCTTTCCGATATCCTCCAAAGTGATACCTCCCACCTTTGAAACGGTTCCTGTGAAATAATCATCTATTACCGAGCTGTCTATACCGATTGCCTCGAAAATCTTGCTTCCCTGATAAGACTGGATGGTTGAAATACCCATCTTTGATGCAATCTTTACGATTCCGAAAAGTACAGATCTGTCGTAATCCTCGACTGCCGCATAGTAGTCCTTGTCTATGAGATCTTTATCAACCAACTCCTGAATTGTGGCATGAGCAAGATATGGGTTTACAGCGGAAGCACCGTATCCCAAAAGTGTGGCAAAATGGTGCACCTCTCTCGGTTCTCCCGACTCAAGGATGAGTGAGACAGCCGTACATTTTTTTGTATCTACCAAATGTTTGTGAACCGCAGCCACAGCCAAAAGCGAAGGGATAGCCACATGGTTTTCGTCCACTCCCCTGTCGGAAAGGATAACTATGTTTGCTCCTTCTTTATAAGCTTTGTCCACCTCCACAAAAAGATGAGAAAGCACGCGCTTCATCGGTGTCTTCTTATAAAAGAGCAACGATACCTTTGCCACGTGAAAGCCGTCTTTTTTCATGTTCTCAATTTTCAAAAGATCCAAATCCGTAAGGATAGGGTTGTTGATTTTAAGAACATGACAGTTCGTCGGATCCTGCTCCAAAAGGTTTCCGTTTTTACCGACATAGACGGTGCGAGAGGTGACGATCTCCTCACGCTGTGCATCTATAGGCGGATTTGTAACCTGTGCAAACTGCTGCTTAAAGAAGTAAAACAAAGGCTGATGGAACTCTGACAAAGCTGCAATCGGTGTGTCCACTCCCATGGAACCGATAGGCTCTGTTCCGTTCAAAGCCATGTTCATGATGCTGTCATGATAGTTTTCCCAAGTGTATCCAAAGGCTTTCTGAAGCCTTCTTCTCTCTTCATTTGTATATGAAGGCACCTTTTTATTCGGAATCTTAAGGTCTTTTAAAGTTATAAGATTTGAGTCAAGCCACTCTCCGAACGGGTTTGTGTGAGCATAGCGCTCCTTTATCTCCTCGTCCTGATAAATGCGCTTTTCCTTTGTATCCACAAGAAGGATTTTTCCAGGATGAAGACGCTCTTTTTTGATGATATGGCGCTCGTCCAAAGGCAAAACTCCGACTTCCGAAGAAAGGATGAGTCTGTGGTCATCGGTGATGACGTATCTTGAAGGACGAAGTCCGTTTCTGTCAAGGATTGCTCCCATCACATCTCCGTCTGAGAAAAGGATGGATGCAGGTCCGTCCCACGGTTCCATCATCGTAGCGTAATACTGATAGAAATCCCTCTCCTCCTGAGAAAGAGTCTCATTGTGAGTCCATGGTTCAGGAATCATAATCATTGCCGCAAGAGGCAGTTCCATTCCGCTCATCACAAGGAACTCAAGTGTGTTGTCAAGCATGGCTGAGTCAGAACCACTCTGTGAGATGACTGGGAAAACCTTCGTCATATCCTCGTCGGAAAATACCTTTGTATGCATCGTCTCTTCTCTGGCAAGCATTTTATCCGCATTTCCCTTGATAGTGTTTATCTCTCCGTTGTGAACCAAAAGACGGTTTGGATGAGCTCGATTCCAGCTTGGATTTGTGTTTGTGGAGAATCTGGAATGAACCATCGCGATGGCTGATTCGTAATCCTCATCCATAAGATCGATAAAGAATGTTCTGAGCTGTCCCACCAAAAACATTCCTTTGTAGACTATTGTTCTGCATGAAAGAGAAGGAACATAGGTATCAACACTACTCTGTTCAAACTCACGTCGAACGATGTAAAGCTTGCGGTCAAATTCCAAATCATCCTTTACATCCTCAGGACGCTCAATGAATACCTGATAGATATTTGGCATGCAATCTCTCGCTTTTTTTCCGAGAACCTCTTCTTTTGTCTCCACTTTTCTCCAGCCTAAAATCTTAAGTCCGGCCTTTCCCGTAATAATGGTGAAAAGAGACTTTGCCTGACGCATATCAAGCTCGTTCCTTGGAAAGAAGAACTGTCCAACGGCGTATTTTCTCTTGCCCGGAAGATTAACGCCTTCCTCCTTCATTTTCTTCTTAAAGAACTTGTGAGGAATCTGAGTTAAGATTCCTACTCCGTCACCGGTTTTTCCCTCGGCGTCTTTTCCCGCACGATGCTCAAGATTTTCCACTATGGAAAGTGCATCACTGACTATCTTGTGGCTTGGACGTCCTTCTATATCTATAATAGCTCCAATACCGCAGTTGTCGTGTTCAAAGCGGCTGTCGTAGAGTCCGTGTGTTTCTATGTTCTCGAATTGCTGGTTCATGCGCCTACCTCCTATATCAGGCAATTTTTATATGATTAAGATAGAATGTCGCTTGCGACATTCTCGCGCCGAGCGCGGTTGCGTTTACGCAACATATACACTTCGCGCGAGTGTGCATCCATAGCGTAGCTTTGCGCCAAACAAGAAATGCGAAGCAATTTCTTGTTTGACGCAAAAAAGGCACTCCGAGTGTATACTCGAAGCGCCTTTGCCTCATGAGAGGAATTATACTTCTCTCATGGGGAACTGTCAATTGTATATTTATTCTTTATTTTTGTATTACTCTACATCCTGCAATGCATCGTAGTTTTCCTCGCCTGTACGGATCTTTACTACACGGCTGACAGGGTATACGAAGATCTTTCCGTCACCGATCTTACCTGTGTAGAGAGCCTTCTTGGCTGCCTCAATAACAGCATCTACAGGAATCTTTGAAACAACAACCTCAAGTTTAATCTTAGGGAGCAATGTCATATCCATCTCAACTCCACGGTACATCTGTCCGGCACCTTTCTGGATTCCGCAGCCTGTTACCTGTGTAACTGTGATACCTGTTACACCAAGGTCGTTTAACGCACGTTTGATCTTGTCGTATCTTGAGAGCTTTGTTACGATTACAACCTTGTTGATAGGTGATGCGAGAGGTGTGCCTGAAACTGTATCTACCATGTTGTTTACAGGTACTGAAGCGTTTCTCATTGCCTCGCTTGCCTCATCATACTCGCTCACACCGAGAGATGTGTTCTCGTTTGTGATCATGGCAGCCTCAGTCATATCAACGATTGAGAATCCTGCATAAGCTGATGCAAGGCCATGCTCCATAGTATCGAGACCTTCGATCTCCTCTTCCTCGGAAACACGAAGTCCGAAAATCGCTTTAATAATAGCAAATACGATGCACATTGTGATTACTGTCCATGCAGCTACTGCAACACATCCAAGAACCTGAACTCCGAGAAGTGAGAAACCTCCGCCGTAGAATAGACCATCCATAGTGTCATTTCCAGGAGCCTTTGTTGTAGCAAAAAGACCTGTTGCAATAGTTCCCCAGACGCCGTTCATCATATGTACCGCAACGGCACCTACCGGGTCATCTATGTGTAATTTATAATCCAAAAACCATACTCCGAAACAAACCAAAAGTCCTGCAACGGCACCGATCACGATGGCACCGAAAGCATCTGTCACATCACAAGGAGCTGTGATTGCTACAAGACCTGCCAAAGAAGCGTTGAGACACATGGAAACATCAGGTTTTCCGTAATGAACCCATGTATAGATCATACAAACAACTGTTGCTACAGATGGTGCGATTGTTGTTGTTACAAAAACACTTGCAAGCTGCTCAAGGCTTGTGCAGGCTGCGCCGTTGAATCCGTACCAGCCGAGCCAGAGAATGAACACTCCCAAAGCGCCGATTACAATGTTGTGACCAGGGAAAGCATTTACCTTAACGATCTTTCCGCTTGAATCCTTCTCAAATTTTCCGATTCTGGCACCTACCATCTTGGCACCTACCAAAGCAGCGATTCCACCTACCATATGGATTGCGCAGCTTCCTGCAAAATCGTGGAATCCCATTTCCGCGAGCCAGCCGCCGCCCCAGATCCAGTGAGCCTCGATAGGATAAATAAGAGCTGAGATAACGCCTGAGTAAACACAGTAGCTTAAGAATTTTGTACGCTCTGCCATGGCACCTGAAACGATGGTTGCTGTTGTGGCACAGAATACAAGGTTGAATACGAAGTTTGACCAGTCAAAACTTTCGTATGCTGTGAAGATATCCAGTCCCGGCTTACCGATAAAACCGAGCACATCCTCTCCCAAAAGGAGTCCGAATCCGATAAGGATAAACATACAACAACCTATACAAAAGTCCATAAGGTTCTTCATAAGGATGTTACCTGCGTTCTTCGCACGGGAGAAACCTGTCTCCACCATTGCAAATCCTGCCTGCATCCAAAATACCAGTGCGGCTCCGATCAAAAACCAGACGCCAAAGAGTTCACCTCGGAACACTTCCATTAATTCTTCTGTCATTTCATTTCCCTCCTAAATTTATGTTTTTACATAGAAAACTATGTAAATAAAAAAACAGACAATCCCACATTAGCAACCACGCCTTTGTGGGATGTCTGTTATTTTTCTTTTTTAACCTATTTTAATATACTGAGAAAAGTAATTTTCCGTAGCTTGGTACCGGCCAATCTTCCTGACTGGCAAGCATCTCCGCCTCGTCTACGTGTTTTCTCAAGTGCTCCATCTTTGGA
>JAILLZ010000211.1 GCA_024692885.1 Lachnospiraceae bacterium
CCCACTATTTCTTAAATCTCTGTCTAACTATCTCATATGCAAGAACACCGGCTGCCACAGATGCATTGAGGGAATCAATATCCCCCTTCATCGGAATTGAAGCGACAAAGTCACAGTTCTCCTTAACGAGTCTGGATACGCCCTCGCCTTCATTTCCTATAACCATTCCAATGGATCCCGTAAGATTGAGGTCGTACATGGTGGTTCCATCCATATCTGCACAAACAAACCACACTCCGCGCTCTTTAAGTTCCTTAATAGTATTAACTATATTTGTAACCTTTACAACAGGTGTAAAATTTAAAGCTCCGGCTGAGGTTCTTGCTACCGTTCCGGTAAGTCCCACCGCGTGTCTCTTTGGAATAATGACACCATGAGCACCTGCCTGGTTTGCAGTTCTTATAATAGCTCCAAGATTGTGAGGATCTTCTATACCGTCCAAAACAAAAATAAACGGAGACTCATTCTTCTTTTCTGCCAAGGCAAAAATATCATCTATCTCAGAGTAATCGTATGCAGCACACATTGCGATAACTCCCTGATGCTTTCCTGTCTCGGAAAGCTGGTCAAGTCTTTCCTTGGAAACAAAATTGATTATCGTATCGTGCTTTTTTGCTTCCCTTCTGATGGTCTGTATAGGGCCATCATGACTTCCGTCCAAAATGTAGAGCTTATCTATGGTTTTTCCTGCACGGAAGGCCTCGATTACGGCATTTCTGCCCTCAATTTTAAAATTATTGTCTGCTCCGATTCCATCCTCAGAACTATAATTGTTCTTCTTTCCGGATTTATCTTCGGAATTGTGATTATCTTTCATATATATCCTCTGTAATTATTTTTTGTTTGCCTTTGTTTCAAGGGCAAGCGCAGTGAGTTCCATCACTCTGTCCATCCTGTCAGACAGATAAAGATATCCAAGCAGAGCCTCAAATCCTGTCGCTTTTCTGTAATCCGACATTGAAGCATTTTTGGCCATAGTATAAGATTTGGCATTTCTGCCGCGGCGAAAAGCTTCTGTTTCCTCCTCGGAAAGAACATCCTTTATCTTTTCATATGCCTCGGCCTGGCTTTTAGCCTTAACGATTTCGCTCGTCTTTTTATGCAGCTTATTCGGCGCAGTGTTGCCTTTTTCCACCACCATTGTCCTTATGACAAGGTCGTAGATGGCATCACCAATGTAAGCCAAAGTCAAAGGTGAATAGGTTTTCAAATCAGGTTCTCTTAGTTCAAAGGTCTCTCTGACAAGCTTAACTATGCTCTCTTCCACTTAACGCCCTCTCTGGTATCTTCAAGAACTATTCCTCTTGATAAAAGCTCGTTTCTGATTTCGTCCGCTCTGGCAAAATCTTTTGCCTTTCTGGCGTTCTGTCTCTCCTCGATAAGTGCCTCGATATCAGAATCAAGGATTTCTTCTTCCTTATCGATGATAAGTCCCAAAACATCTGTAAGAGTATGAAGTCTCTTATTCAAAGCATCTGCAAATGCCTTTGTGCTATCTGAAGAAACATTTGAGTTGATAAACTTTACAAACTCGAAAATCGCTGCAATTGCATCTGCAGTATTGAAATCATCGTCCATTGAGTTTTCAAACTTTGTTACGAAGTTCTGTGATTCATCAAAAAGAGTTTTCTCCTCTGCAGTCATCTCGCCTTCTGTCTTGACAGAAGCAAGTTTTTCAGCAGCTGTCTTTATTCTCTCAAGTCCTGCTTTAGCTGCTTCCATAAGGTCGGCGCTGAAGTTAAGCGGACTTCTGTAATGAGCATTCAGCATGAAGAATCTCAAAACCTGAAGATCGTACATCTCGCTGATACCTCTTACGGTCTTAAAGTTTCCGAGAGATTTTGACATCTTCACTCCGTCTATATTGAGGAATGCATTGTGCATCCAGTATCTTGCAAATTCTTTTCCGTTTGAAGCCTCAGACTGGGCAATCTCGTTCTCGTGATGAGGGAAGATAAGGTCCTCTCCACCGGCATGAATATCGATAGTGTCCCCAAGATATCTCTTTGACATTACGGAACACTCAATGTGCCAACCCGGTCTTCCGTTGCACCATGGTGACTCCCAGAAAGGCTCGCCTTCCTTTTTCGGTTTCCAAAGAACGAAGTCGAAATCATCCTCCTTCAAATCTCCGGTAACTTTGATATCTCTGTGTCCTGCCTGAAGGTCATCCAGGTTTTTATGTGAAAGCTTTCCGTAAGGCTTGAATGATCTTGTTCTGAAATAAACGGTACCATCCTCAACCTTGTAAGCATATCCCTTGTCGATGAGGTTCTGTATCATGTCGATCATGCCGTCAATCTCTTTTGTGGCCTGAGGATGTGTGGTTGCAGGCTTAATGTTCATGCCCTCCATATCCTTCTTGCACTCTTTTATAAATCTCTCTGCAATCTCTTCGGAAGAAACTCCTTCCTCGTTTGCGGCCTTGATGATTTTGTCATCAACGTCCGTAAAGTTTGAAACGTAGTTTACTTCGTAACCCTTGTATTCAAAATATCTTCTGACTGTGTCAAAGCAAATCATCGGTCTGGCATTTCCGATGTGAATATAGTTGTAAACTGTAGGTCCGCAGACATACATGCTAACCTTGTTTTCCTCTATTGGAACAAACTCTTCTTTTTTTCTTGTAAGAGTGTTAAATATTTTCATTTTCTTTTTCTCTCTTTCTCAATATTTCTCTAAGCTGATTCTCCAAATCGATAACCCTGTTGGTGAGCTCAGAATTCTCCCTCTGCAAAACAGAGATATCCTCTTTTACCGGGTCAGGAAGGTGAATCTGATCCAACTCTTCGCACGGATGATCCTCCGGACATCGCTTTACCACATGTCCCGGAACACCAACCACGGTACAGTTTGGAGGCACTTCTTCAATAACGACGCTTCCCGCGCCGATTTTTGCATTGTCACCTATCGTAAATGACCCCAAAATCTTTGCGCCCGCACTTACCATGACATTGTTTCCAAGGGTAGGATGTCTCTTTCCGGTCTCTTTTCCGGTTCCTCCCAAGGTCACGCCCTGATAAAGCGTACAGTTATCTCCGATAATGGCGGTCTCTCCTATGATAACACCACTTCCGTGGTCTATAAACAATCCTTTGCCAATCTTTGCTCCCGGATGGATCTCTATACCGGTTCTTCTCTTTGCCCTCTGAGAAATCCATCTCGCCCAAAAATAATGTCCACTCTCATAAAGCTTATGAGCTCTTCTGTAGCTTAACATTACCTGAAATGAAGGATAAAGAAAAACTTCCATCGGAGTCTTTATGGCCGGATCTCGTTCTTTTATAATTTCGAATTCTTCTTTAACGTATTTTAAAAAACCCATATTTCTAATTCCGTGTTTATATCGTTTACGCTTTTCTCATTATCACATTACGCAATTTTATTGTGTCTTTACGCATCCGCTACAGCCTGCACAGTTTCTTGCTTCATTTGTGCCTGCGGTGTAACCGCTCTCCATAAATGATTCAAGCAAACAGACTGCCTGAGCGGATATTCCGGATTCGTTTCCGGTAAATCCGAGGCCTTCTTCCGTTGTGGCTTTTACATTCACCATATCTTTGGAAATGTTCAATGCTTCGGCAATATTTTTCTCCATCTGATCGATGTACGGTCTGAGCTTTGGCTTCTGCGCTATGACAGTTGCATCTATGTTTCCTACAACATAACCCTTTTCTTCAATGAGACTTCCGACCTTTTTAAGAAGTTCCATGCTGTTTGCACCCTTATATGCCTCATCGGTGTCCGGGAAATGCTTTCCGATATCACCGAGAGCGGCCGCTCCGAGCATTGCATCCATTATGGCATGAAGCAGAACATCCGCATCCGAATGTCCCAAAAGCCCAAGGCTGTGTTCTATTTTTACTCCTCCAAGAATAAGATCTCTGTTTTCCACAAGCTTATGGACATCATATCCCATTCCTACTCTCATTATCTGTCTCGCTTTCTATACTAATACTCTGTATTCAACTTTTTCAAAAATTTCACCTTGCATCATTATGGCTTTTCTCAAAATTCTATTTTGCCACATTTCTGCATTCTCATGAAATACCATTATACATCATTTAAGCGCTCAATTTCACATACTTCAAGCTTTTTTACGTTCACATAAAAGCGAACATCAAATCCCGCAAACTCTATGCCGTATCTTCTGTCGGCATAATTCATGTATGAAGGTCTTGGATCAAGCGAGAGCACATTTACAAGTGCCTTTCTCTTTTCAGTCGGAATCATTTCTATCAGATTCTCCGGCACCAAAACCTCGAGTCTGTCGTTCACGTAATCCTCGGCAAATCCGTTTGCAGCCTCAGGGTGCGAATCACCGTAAGGTATATATGGTTTTATATCATAAATTGGCGTTCCGTCCAACAGGTCCGCGCCGGAAACTCTTATTATCGGTCCATTTTTTTCATCTTCCTCCACAGAAATGAGCTTTACGGAAGACAATCCCAATGGATTAGGTCTGTAAGGCGAACGGGTGGCAAAAACACCTTTTCTTTCATTTTTATCAAGTTTCGGCGGATTTACCGTGGCTTTCCAATTATCTCTCTCGCACTCGGAAAAGCCAAAAATCAGCCAGATATATGTGAAATCAGAAAGCCCTCTTACTGCGTCCGGATTCCTGAATTCATTTTCAAAAACGATGGCTCCCTCAAGTTCCTCCACAAGATTGCTCTGTCTTGGGATACCGAACTTTGAAGAAAAATCCGTATGTATTCTTGCTATGGGTCTTATTGTTATATCCTGCATGTGAAAACGTTCAATCCCCCATCTGCAAATATCTCAACCAATCCTTCGTCAACAATCACTTCAACGTCACTGCTTCCGTCAATGAAACGTTTGGATTTAAAAATGTGGAATGCATCTTCGTCCAGTTTTCCGGAAACATGAGCAGGAAAGGCCTTGTCTCTGGTAACAATAATCTCGTCCCCGGTCACTTCCAGGGATAACTTTCCGGCCACGACTTCCCTCTTCTCACCCGGATTTAAGGAAAACTTTCTTACATCAAGGCTCGTCTTGTCGGAAACATATACCTCAAAACAAAGCCGCTTTCCTTCCTTTGTTTCTACCAAAGATACCTTTCTTGGAAGAGTCATGGCTCCCTGATAATCAGTGGCAATGGTATCATTTACGTAATCCCAGTTTTCAGCCCAGCCGAGCATTACCGCCTCTCTCATATTCGCAAAAGTTACGGCAGCATAATTATCCGGTCCGAAATCCGGATAAAGTGGTCCGCTCTTTTTGCATCCCTCGGAAGCTGTAAAAGTCTTTCCGTCGAAGTCTCCGTAGAAATACTGCATGAAAAATTTGAGATGTCCGTCATCTCTCTTTGATGTATCTATCGCCTGACTCATCAAAAGAACATAATATGTCTTTCCGTCACACTCCAGCGAGAAAAGATCCGGGCACTCACAAAGCTCGCCGAATCCGCCGTTTTCTCCCGGAAGAAACTCTCCTGTTTTTTCCCAGTTTTTCAGGTCATCGGAATGGTAAAACTCTATCTTGTCTCCCGATGCAAATACCGCTGTAAATCCACCGATAACAGTGTTTTTCACAATCTTAGGATCTCTGAAATCCTTTTTGTAGCCCGACATTTCCGGTGTGTTTTTAATTACCGGATTGCCTTCGTATTTTTCGAAATGAATATAGTCCGTGCTGTAAGCTATGGACTGCTGCTCTGTCGGACCTTCGTTGTCATGGCTTGTGTACATTAGAACCATGGC
Source organism: Lachnospiraceae bacterium (assembly GCA_024692885.1). Classification (GTDB taxonomy): domain Bacteria; phylum Bacillota; class Clostridia; order Lachnospirales; family Lachnospiraceae; genus JAILHT01. The sequence continues at coordinate 5,724 of JAILLZ010000211.1, forward strand.
AGGTTTTTCTTTTGAACCGAATCCCGAAACATTTTCCGTATCAAGAATCGCGCTTCCGCTGAAAATCATTCCAAGGTCATCAGGAAAGAGAGCTGTCTCCTGCTCGTCCCAATCGGAGAGATTGCAGCTTGTGGCATGTCCCCAGTGCATCGGTCCCCATTTTATATCATCAGGATAGTACTGATAAAACAGATGGTATTTCCCTCCCGCAAAAATCATTCCGTTAGGGTCATTTATCCAACCCTTTTTTGCTGAAAAATGGTATCTGTTTCTCATATTGAATCCTCTCTTGTCATCGTGTTTTTTATATAGAATATTGAATCAAATCAAAACGCAGTGCAATTTGTTTTTTTATCACGAATAATTGCAGAACAATTTATATTTTGGCATAAATATAGGGCAGACACAAAATGTGTCCACCCTATTATGCATTATATTCATCTATAATTCTAGAGTATTCTTCAAAAGGTTTCGG
>JAILLZ010000239.1 GCA_024692885.1 Lachnospiraceae bacterium
GCAACATTGTAAGGTTATTTTTTTACAACATATTTGCCGTCGGCCATAAATACATCCTTATCATTTGCAGCAGGCATTGAACTTGTAGGATAGGAGTTCTTTAATACTTTTCCATTCTTGTAGTATCTCACTACGTCAGCCGTGTGCTCGGATGATGAAAAAATGACAAAGACCACTTGTCCGTTGTAATCGGTAATGCTCGTCTTTGTAATGTTGCTCACGTCAAGGTCAGTGGAGAAAAGCTGTTTCTTCAGTGCTGTCATCCCTTCGATTTTTTTGCTTGAGATAAAGAAGCAGTCTTTACCCTGTGCGGAAGTATCGTCAAAATCCATTACTGGTGGTCTTGCCTTGCTGGGCAGACTGGTGGTGGTGATAGTACCGTTTTTATTAATATAGGCAAGGGTTCCGTCCTCACTGCCAGTCAAGAAGGCTCCCTTTGCATTAAGTGAGTTGTTATAGACAGGTCAGTTCGGATTGTTTTTCACTTTGTTGTCAACGTTGGCTTGCAGAGTTCCGTTTGCTTTGTATATCCTTGATCTTGTCCAATGCTTCTTCGAGATCTTTTACTCTCTCTAAGATATAATCTGTGAGTTCTGACAATCTCTCCATTGTAGAAATCTCATAATTGCACTTTACATTCGGGCTTACGGACTTCATGAGAGATGTTGTCTTTGCAAGTCTCTGTAAGTAATGCTCGATGGCAGGAAGATAATTCTTTCTTACCATATCTACCATTGTGAGTCCCTCGATATTTACGGTCTTGTTGTAATTCTCAAGCATGATCTCGCATCTTGACTGAAGCTCTGTCTCCGTAAATACCTTGTGTGAAGTGAGCATCTTGACATTCTTCTCATCAAGGAGTCTTGGCATAGCATCCGGTGTGGTCTTCAAGTTCAAAAGGCCTCTGACCTCAGTCGCTTCCTTAACCCACTCATCACTGTATCCGTTTCCGTTGAAAAGGATACGCTCATGCTTTGTGATTGTTTCCTTTATAAGTGCATGAAGCTCTGACTCAAAATCCTTTGCTCCCTCGAGGCGATCGGCAAACTGCTTTAAGCTCTCTGCCACTGCTGCATTCAACATGATGTTGCAGCATGCGATTGAGTTTGCGGAACCCAGAGAACGGAACTCGAATTTGTTTCCTGTAAAAGCAAAAGGTGAAGTACGGTTTCTGTCCGTAGTATCTCTTGAGAATCTTGGAAGTGAGTGAACACCAAGCTTCATGATTACCTTTTCCTGTCCCTCGTATGGGGTGTCATTCTTGATTGAATCCAAAATTGCCGAGAGCTCATCTCCCAGGAAGATTGAAATAATTGCAGGAGGTGCCTCGTTTGCTCCGAGTCTGTGGTCGTTTCCTGCTGTAGCAACGGAAAGTCTTAAGAGATCCTGATAATCATCAACTGCCTGAATTACCGCACAAAGGAAGGTTAAGAACTGTGCGTTTTCATATGGTGTCTCTCCAGGTGATAAAAGGTTTACTCCGGTATCTGTTGCCATTGACCAGTTGTTGTGCTTTCCTGAACCGTTTACACCTGCGAAAGGTTTCTCGTGAAGGAGACATACCATTCCGTGCTTTCTTGCAACCTTCTGCATGATCTCCATTGTGAGCTGGTTGTGATCTGTAGCCACGTTTGTGGTTGAGTAGATAGGAGCAAGCTCATGCTGTGCCGGAGCAACTTCGTTGTGCTCTGTCTTTGCAAGGATTCCAAGTTTCCAAAGTTCGTTGTTCAAGTCCTCCATGAATGCTGTTACGCGAGGTTTGATAACTCCGAAGTAATGATCGTCAAGTTCCTGTCCCTTAGGAGGTCTTGCACCGAAAAGAGTTCTTCCCGTGTAAACAAGGTCTGGTCTCTTTTCAAACATTTCCTTATCTACAAGGAAGTATTCCTGCTCAGGTCCAACACTGGTGCGTACATATTTTACTTCGTTTCCGAAAAGTTTAAGAACACGCTTTGCCTGGCGGTCAAGCGCCTGCATAGAACGAAGAAGCGGTGTCTTTTTATCCAAAGCTTCTCCCGAATATGAACAAAATGCTGTAGGAATACAAAGTGTATGATCCTTGATAAATGCATAAGATGTAGGATCCCATGCTGTATATCCTCTTGCTTCAAAGGTTGCGCGGATGCCACCCGAAGGGAATGAGGATGCATCCGGCTCACCCTTTATCAACTCTTTTCCCGAAAACTCCATGATGACGCCGCCATCAGGTGAAGGGGAAATGAAGCTGTCATGCTTTTCTGCTGTCACTCCGGTAAGTGGCTGGAACCAATGAGTGAAATGAGTTGCACCCTTTTCTACGGCCCAGTTTCTCATCTCGGTTGCCACTGCTTCCGCAACCTTCACATCCAGCTTTGCATTCTCGTCGATAGTCTTCTTCAATGATTCGTAAACATCTGCTGACAATCTTGCACGCATTACTCTGTCATCGAATACCATTGAACCAAAAACATCGGTCACACTTGTTTTCTCCATTTATTTAACCTCCTAATTGTTTTCCTATACTCCGCTTTCACCATAGTTTGAAAGCACTCTTGCGGAAGGATCGTTTACATTACAGCCCTCCCAGTTTTTATTCGGCATCCAGAAATCAACTACCATTTCCGACTGTCCCGGATAATACTTTTCAAAGATGTCTCTGTACAAAAGAGATTCCTTGGTAAAAGGTTTTGCATGTGTATATTTTTTTACTCCCTCTTCGAACTCTTCATCTGTGTAAGAGCTCTCTGCCAGATCTGCCAGGTCATCCTTCAGGGAATGTCCCACGGCATCGGAAAAGGCTGCTTTCTCTCTCCACAAAATGCTTTCAGGAATGAAGTTATCCTTTTCGAAAGCTTTTCGAAGAAGGTATTTACCCTTTCCGTACTTGTTGAGTTTCTTTTCAGGATTTATTGACATACAGTAGTCAACGAAATCCAAGTCTCCGAAAGGAACTCTGGCCTCCAGCGAGTTCACGCTGATGCATCTGTCTGCTCTCAAGACGTCGTACATGTGAAGCTCTCTTATTCTCTTCTCCGATTCCTTTTGAAACTCATTTGCATTCGGAGCAAAATCGGTGTATTTATAACCGAATATCTCATCCGAGATTTCTCCGGTAAGGATTACCTTGTTATCCGACTGTTCGTGAATTGCCTTGCAGAGAAGGAACATTCCGATGGAAGCACGAACTGTTGTGATATCGTAGGTTCCCAGTGCCTTTATTACTGTGTCCAAGGCTTCAACCACATCATCCTTCGAAATAATCACTTCGTGGTGATTTGAATGAATGAAATCTGCTACTTCCTTTGCATATTTAAGATCTATCGCGTCTATGTCCATTCCAATAGCCCAGGTCTCAAGCGGTTTGTCACTCATTGAAGCGGCTATTCCGCAAACAAGGGAAGAATCAAGTCCTCCCGAGAGAAGAAATCCTACCGGCGAATCCGCATCCAATCTCTTCTCCACTCCCTTTATCAAAAGATCGTGTATGTTCTTTGTAATTTCATCTATGTCATCATCTCTGAATGCCTCAACCTTTGACATATCTCTGTAGCAAACAAACTTGCCATCCTTGAAATAATGTCCCGGCGGGAAAGGCATCACCTTGTCGGTGAGTTCTATCAGACTCTTTGGTTCGGAGGCAAACATGTATGCCCCCGTACCTGTCAGTCCGTAGTAGAGAGGTCTGATACCTATCGGATCTCTGGCAGCTATGAAGCTGTCACTTTCTGCATCGTATAAAACTAGTGCATACTCTGCATCCAAACTGGAAAACATTTCCGTTCCGTACTCTTTGTACATTGCCGGAAGAATCTCACAATCGGAACCACTGTTGAAGTGGTATCCTCTTTCCTCCAGTTCTTTCTTCTGCTCACGGAATCCGTATATCTCTCCGTTGCAGACCAGGTAAACATCGTAATTATTTTCATCCGTTTCTTTAACGGAATTGCTATTCTTATTATTTAATGCGAAGGGCTGCATACCTTCCTCGGTCAATCCCATGATCGCCAGACGGTTAAATCCCATCCAGCCGTTTCCTACTGAAATCAGTCTGCTTGCGTCAGGTCCTCTGGAAGCTGTTTTCTCCAGCGCCTTACGCACATCCGAATATGCAACCCCTTTGTCGCATATTGTCATAATCGAACACATTTTTTCCCTCCTGAAACACAAAAAAGGCGTCTCGGAGAGTGTATCTCCAAGACGCCTTTGTCTTTATGTTTGAGAGTTTATCTGTTTTGACATTTCTTGTCAATCATTTTTTTGATCGTTAGATGCAATTCTTTTTATCTTTTGATTATTAACATCAACATCCAGAATGGAAACCACTTCATCCTCCGTAGTTAGTAGCTTGTCATACCTGCCAATCTGATAAAGAATCTCTGCATCTAAGGGATTCACATTCGTCCTTTTCCAACTAATGGTTTTCTTGGTATTTCCGAACTCCACAAGATATATTACATTCACAGTAGTTACATTCTCATAATTATGTCCAATTATTGTTCCAAAATGTTCCTCGATTTGCATAGTATCATACCCCTTTCCCCAATAAAACTACACTCCCCTATATAAACATCTCAAATATATCTTGCATCATTCATAAATCCATTTCAACCATTTTTTCTCCGATAGTGTTCCCCCATACATCTCATTCTTCCGCCACGGCTTATTACTAAATTAATCCCTGTACTATAATTATGAGTACAAGGATCGGAAGTA
>JAILLZ010000251.1 GCA_024692885.1 Lachnospiraceae bacterium
AGATCCTGTCTGAATGTAGGAATAAGAAGTTCATTCTTTTCCTTGTCATATCCAATTTCAAGAGCCTTGAAATATCCAAGCATCTCTTCAGCAGGAATATCTGTTCCAAGAAGCTTATTGTATCTTTCGGGTTTAAAAGGAAGAGTAATTGCCTCTTTCTTCACAGGATAAACGTCTACCATTCCGCCAACAACTTCACCGGCGCCAAGTTCTTCTATAAGCTGACAAGCGCGGTTGATTGCCTCACTGGCATTATTTGGATCAAGTCCTTTTTCGAATATTGAAGAAGCATCTGTTCTCATTCCAAGCTTCTTACTTGATACACGAATGTTTGCTCCATCGAATGTCGCAGCTTCAAAAAGGATTTCCTTTACATCGTCAGTTATCATGGAGTTTTCTCCACCCATAATACCTGCTAATCCGACAGCTTTTTTGCCATCTCTGATCATAAGCATTGTGGAATCAAGATTTCTCTCCTGTCCGTCGAGAGTTACGAATTTCTCGTTTTCCTCGGCACGGCTGACAACAATGCGTCTGTCCTCGATTGTGCTCAAATCATAAGCATGCATTGGCTGACCATACTCAAGCATAACGTAGTTTGTAATATCAACGATATTATTTATAGGTCTGATACCCTGATTTGACAATCTTCTCTGCATCCACTTTGGAGAAGGAGCTATCTTTATATTCTTTGCGATTCTTGCTGTATATCTTGAGCAGAGATCGTTATCCTTAATCTCAACCTTAATATAATCGTTTACATCCTCGCTATTTCCTGTCTCCTTAACAACAGGTGGATTGAACGGAAGTCTGAATGTAGCCGCTGCTTCTCTTGCAATACCAAGCACAGCAAAACAATCTACTCTGTTCGAAGTAATCTCATATTCAACAAGTGTATCTCTTAATCCGAGAGCAGCTATTGCATCATCTCCGACCTTTACGTCATCGCAATCCTCAAAATAATAAAGTCCGCTTTCAGGCGCCTCAGGATACATATCCCTTGTAGAACCGAGCTCCTCGATAGAACACATCATACCGTTTGACTCAATACCGCGAAGTTTTCCTTTTTTGATTTTGATTCCACCTTCAGTAGTGGTACCGTCATGTCCACCGGCAACTTTTCCACCGTCAAGAACAACCGGTGTCAACGCACCTTCCTTAACGTTTGGCGCACCCGTAACAATCTGAATCGATTCACTCTCTCCGATATCAACTTTACATATAACAAGTTTGTCTGCATCAGGATGCTGCTCGATGCTTAAAATCTTTCCGACAACTATTTTGTCCAAATCTCTGTCATAACAGGTATATCCTTCAACCTTTGAACCGCTCAATGTCATCGCATCCATATACTCCTGCGGTGTTACATCAAGCCCAGGAACCAAAGCCTTTATCCATTCCAATGAGGTATTCATTTTATATTCCTTCCTTTTGCCTAAATGTATATTCGAAAATTATTAGTACGAGAATACTTATACTAGAACTGCTCTAAGAATCTCTCATCGTTTTCATATAAGAGTCTCATATCGTCTATTTCATATTTAAGCAATGCAATTCTTTCAAGACCAACTCCAAATGCAAATCCGGAGTACTCTTCAGGATCAATGTTACATCCCTGAAGAACCTTTGGATGAACCATTCCGCAACCGAGGATTTCTATCCAACCTTCTCCCTTACAGAAGCGGCATCCTTTTCCGCCACACTTAAAGCATGAAACATCCATCTCAGCACTTGGTTCTGTAAATGGGAAATGATGAGGTCTGAATTTAACCTTTGTATCCTCACCGAACATCTCTTTTGCAAATTCTGCTAAAGTTCCCTTAAGATCGGCAAATGTAACATCCTTATCAATTACCATTCCCTCAATCTGATGGAAGGAAGGTGAATGAGTTGCATCTACTTCGTCAGCACGGAAAACTCTTCCAGGAGCTATCATTCTGATAGGTGGTTTCTGTTTTTCCATGACTCTTACCTGAACACCTGATGTCTGTGTTCTCAAAAGAATGTCTTTATTTATATAAAAAGTATCCTGCTCATCCTTTGCAGGGTGATTTGCAGGGATATTTAAAGCCTCAAAGTTATAATAATCACGCTCTACTTCAGGACCTTCAACAACTTCATAGCCCATGCCGGTGAAAATTCGTTCAACTTCTTCCAAAGCTATGGTATTTGGATGTCTGTGTCCTGCTTTGAGTTTTTTGGAAGGTAAGGTAACATCGATAACCTCTGATTTAAGGCGCATATCGAGTTGCTTCTCTTCCATGGTTTTCTTTGCATTTTCCAATGCTGCTTCAATCTCGGTTCTGGCCTGGTTAACAAGCTGTCCAAACGCTGGTCTGTCTTCAGGAGCAACATCTTTCATTGACTTCAAAAGACTTGTGAGCTCACCCTTTTTTCCAAGGACAGCTACTCTGACTTCGTTCAGATTATCGAGATCTCCGGAGGACTGAATCTTCTTGATAGTCTCTTCCTTTATCTTCTGTAATGTTTCTTTCATGATTTCCTCCATCTATTCCTTTTGAAACGGATTTCAAAAGAAAGCACAAAAATATGCCCAAAGTGCCGTTCCTGCAATTTTGAGTCCTAGCGTAAGCCAGGTGGGTATCCGCAGATCATCTTCCGTCTTCCTCTCAAAGGAGGCCCGACTTCCAAATTACAATAATAGGTTTCCCATTCAAAAAAATGTAGGTTCAAAATATGCAGGGTATCGAACACCCCAGACACACATTATTATCACACAGTCAAGCAAGATTTGCAACTTTCGAAGCCTTTATTTTTGCTTATACACAGAATTATCACAAAAAAATACAAGACCTGTCAAAAATAACAGGTCTTGTATATAAATTCATATACAACCGATAATTAAAGCTGTGGTCCGGCAGAAACAAGTGCCTTTCCTGCTTCATTTGTTGTGTACTTAGCGAAGTTTTTGATGAATCTGTTTGCAAGATCATCTGCCTTCTTCTCCCATTCAGAAGCATCTGCATATGTATCACGAGGATCAAGGATTGCAGGATCAACTCCAGGAAGCTCTGTTGGAACTTCGAAATCAAATACAGGGATCTTCTTTGTAGGAGCCTTAAGGATATCTCCGCTTAAGATACCATCGATAATTCCACGAGTATCCTTAATAGAGATTCTCTTTCCAGTTCCATTCCATCCTGTATTTACGAGGTAAGCCTTAGCTCCGCTCTTCTCCATCTTCTTAACAAGCTCCTCAGCGTACTTTGTTGGATGAAGCTCAAGGAATGCCTGTCCGAAACATGCTGAGAATGTAGGTGTTGGCTCTGTGATTCCACGCTCTGTACCTGCAAGCTTAGCTGTGAATCCTGAAAGGAAATAGTATTTTGTCTGCTCCGGTGTAAGGATTGATACTGGAGGAAGTACTCCGAATGCATCTGCTGAAAGGAAGATAACATTCTTTGCATCAGGTCCTGCAGAAATTCCGTTTACATTAGAAGCGATGTTTGTGATGTGATCGATTGGATAAGAAACACGAGTGTTCTCTGTTACGCTCTTATCGTTGAAATCAATCTTTCCGTTTGCATCTACAGTTACGTTCTCAAGAAGAGCATTTCTCTTGATAGCGTTGTAGATATCAGGCTCAGATTCCTTGTCAAGGTTGATAACCTTTGCATAGCATCCGCCTTCGAAGTTGAATACACCGTTCTCATCCCAACCGTGCTCATCATCACCGATGAGAAGTCTCTTTGGATCTGTAGAAAGTGTTGTCTTACCTGTTCCTGAAAGTCCGAAGAAGATTGCTGTGTTCTTTCCGTCCATATCAGTGTTTGCTGAGCAGTGCATTGAAGCCATACCCTTGAGTGGGAGGTAGTAGTTCATCATAGAGAACATACCCTTCTTCATTTCTCCGCCGTACCATGTATTGATAATAACCTGCTCTCTGCTTGTGATATTGAAAGCTGCACATGTCTCAGAGTTAAGTCCGAGTGCCTTGTAGTCCTCAACTTTAGCCTTTGATGCATTGTAAACAACGAAGTCAGGCTCGAAATTCTTAAGCTCATCCTCTGTAGGAATGATGAACATGTTCTTTACGAAATGTGCCTGCCAAGCAACTTCCATAATGAAACGGATAGCCATTCTTGAATCCTTGTTTGCACCGCAGAATGCATCAACAACGAAAAGTCTCTTGTTGCAAAGCTCTTTCTTTGCAATATCCTTAACTGTTGCCCAAACATCCTCGCTCATTGGATGGTTGTCGTTTGGATAATCCTCAGATGTCCACCAAACTGTATCCTTTGAGTTTGAATCCATTACAATATACTTGTCTTTAGGAGAACGTCCTGTGTAGATACCGGTCATAACGTTGACTGTATCAAGCTCAGTGAGCTGTCCTTTCTCATAACCTGTAAGGTCAGCTTTCATCTCCTCATCGAAAAGCTCCTCGAATGATGGATTGTGGACAATCTCAGTAGTTCCAGTAATACCGTACTTTGTTAAATCAAGTGCCATTTACTATTTCTCCTCTTCTTAAAAAAAATTAGGTCAATTTTCCCATTCGTGTTCTTATTATACCTAGTTTTCAGGCAAAGTCAATGCTATTTACCCTTGTTATTAGCGAATTGTTATTTTTTTCACACATTCTTCATAATACTTTTTTAATATTTATTCAATTGTATTTAACGCACTAAACTGTTAAAATAATTGTCAATTATAATATATAGGAGGAAAAAGATGAACAGTACTAATCCGTATAGCGACATTACCGAACCTATCTTAAACTTGTCTAAACTCATAAATGCTAATGCCACTATCTCACCTAACCTCTACACAGAATTCGATGTAAAAAGAGGACTTCGTGACTTAAACGGAAAAGGTGTACTTGTCGGATTAACTCAGATATCAGATGTAAATGCGACAAAGATGGAAAACGGCAAAATTGTACCGGCTCCCGGTAGCCTTTATTACAGAGGATACGACGTTAAAGATATTGTTTCGAGTCTTCCGGAAGATTTCCATTTTGGTTTTGAAGAATGCACCTATCTGCTTCTTTTTGGTACGCTTCCTAATAAAGAAGAATTAAAAAACTTCTCAGAGCTTTTGACATTCTACCGCTCTCTGCCAACAAGCTTTGTCAGAGATATAATAATGAAAGCTCCGAGTAAAGATATGATGAACACGCTTGCTAGAAGTGTTCTGACACTCTACAGCTATGATGACAGAGCGGACGACACGTCTATTCCAAACGTTCTTAGACAGTGTATGCAACTAATCAGTCTGTTTCCGCTTCTTTCGATATACGGTTATCAGGCATACAAGCATTACCATGACGGAGCAAGCTTATTTATTCATTCCCCTAAGGATGAATATTCAACATCTGAAAATATACTGCATCTTTTAAGAGCAGACCAGAAGTTTACTCCTCTTGAGGCAAAGCTTTTGGATATAGCTTTAATACTTCATATGGAGCATGGTGGAGGAAACAACTCGACATTTACAACACATCTTATTTCATCATCAGGTACTGACACATATTCTACCATCGCTGCATCTTTGGGATCCCTTAAAGGTCCAAAACACGGTGGAGCAAACATAAAGGTAGTTCAGATGTTTGAAGATATGAAATCGAAATTAAAAGATTGGAACGATGAAGATGAGATAGCTGATTATCTGAAAAAACTCCTAAACGGCGAAGCTTTTGACAGAGCGGGCCTTATATACGGTATGGGACATGCCATTTATTCCGTTTCAGATCCTAGAGCTCAGATTTTCAGAGAATTCGTAAAACGTCTCTCCGTGGAAAAGGGACAGCAAAAAGAATTTGCTTTATACTCTGCCGTTGAAAGACTTGCGCCAAAGGTTATCACTGAAAACAGAAGAATATATAAAGGTGTTAGCCCAAACGTGGACTTCTTCTCAGGATTTGCGTACTCCATGTTAAATCTTCCGGTTGAACTCTACACACCTATGTTCGCAATTGCAAGAATATCCGGTTGGAGTGCTCACCGCTTGGAAGAGCTATCTTATCCTGGAAAAATCATGCGTCCTGCATATAAGTACGTTGATACACATAAATCTTATGTTCCTATGAATGAACGATAAAATGAGGCATCGAAAACATTAGTTTTCGATGCCTTAACTACTATTTGTAAGCTCTAATGAAAAGTGCTTCAAATAGAATTATTGGTAATTATATTTACAGTTTTTCAGGCGAATAGTACTTCACTACAATCTTCTCTCCGGCATGGATTTCGGTGCCTTTGAGATTATTTAAGCGAACCAGCTCTTCTATACGATCATTTACCGAGTCATAGTTTCCATATGAATACTCATCAGCAATGGACCAAAGTGTATCACCGGAATTAACTGTAACCGTCTTATAATACTCATATACTTTTTCTTCTGATGCATAAGTTCTGTCATTTCCCGAAAAAGCAAGGAACATCAATCCAAAAAGTGCAACCACAAGTGTTAATGAGAAAATAATACTCTTTTTAATTATATTGATACGTCTTGTTCTTCTTCTCTTTTCAGCTCTGTTATTTCTGGTATAAAGATCAAAACCGTCATTTCCCTGATAAATAATGTCCATAACCACACCTCACAGTAATCGAAAAAACGTTCGCGAACATCTGTTTGTATTGATTATAACACCAAACAAATGTTTGTCAACATTTTTCGAACATATTTTCCGAATATTTGTTTGCCTTTTGGGATTTAATATGGTACTATTAGTTCAGCAATAAATATTAGTTTGATGAGGGAGAAAAATATGTCATACGGAAAAATCACCGCTAAGCAAAAAGAAATCCTTGATTATATAAAGGATGAGATTCTTAACAAAGGTTATCCGCCTGCTGTTCGTGAAATCTGTGAGGCTGTTAATCTCAAATCCACCTCTTCCGTTCATGCACATCTTGAAACGCTTGAAAAGAACGGATATATCAGAAGAGATCCTACCAAACCTCGAGCCATAGAGATTATGGATGATAACTTCAATCTCACAAGACGTGAGGTTGTGAATGTTCCTCTTGTTGGAAATGTTGCTGCCGGCCAGCCTTTGCTTGCAGTTGAAAATATCGAAACCTATTTTCCTATTCCATCGGAGTATATGCCTAACCAGGAATCATTTATGCTCACCGTTAAAGGTGAAAGCATGATTAATGTCGGCATATTCAACGGCGACAAACTTTT
>JAILLZ010000254.1 GCA_024692885.1 Lachnospiraceae bacterium
TCCTTATGATTTTGGCTGTCTATTATTTGTTCTTTAACAAGACAGGCGATAAAAAGAAAATGAGACTAAGTGTTTGTGCTATCTGTATAGTTGTATCAGCTGTTTGCGATGGATTGTTTGGAATTTGCGGCCCGTTGATGGTGCTTTATTTCTTGAGTGTCACCGAATCGACATATGAATATTTGGGGACACTGCAGCTGTTTTTCACAATTAACAGTGTATATAATACGATATTCAGGTTTGCAAAAGGAATATAAACGCCTGCGCATATTCCTATGATATTCCTCGGAATCGTGGGAATACTGGTAGGTGTATGGGTTGCAAATAAGGTAGTGGACAAAATGAACGAGCAGGCCATAAGAAAACTGACGTATGCAATGATAGGAATCAGTGGCGTTATAAATCTGATATGAGAAAACAAATATGTATTGCAAATCAAGTATAAAAACTCAAAAAATAAAATGTCCGTGATGAAAATAATATAGCCGATACAATCAAATTATTATTGACAGAATTAGTTTCCTACCTTACAATAATCAAGTGTGTTTAGCGCTTCGCCCGTGTCTGAGGTGTTAAACAGGTAATAAAAGCACATTTCACATTATGGAGGTGAAAACATTGGCAAACATTAAATCTGCAAAGAAGAGAGTTCTCGTAACACAGGTAAAGACAGAGAGAAACAAGTCTATTAAGTCAGCTGTAAAGACAGCTATCCGTAAGGTAGAAGCTGCTGTAGCTGCTAAGGATAAAGCTGCTTCTGATGAGGCATTAAAGAATGCTATTTCACTCATCACAAAGGCAACAAACAAGGGCGTTTATCACAAGAACAACGCTGCCAGAAAAGTTTCAAGACTTTCAAAGCTTGTAAACTCAGTAGAATAATAAAACAAAACTCCTTACTGTACCGTCATTCAGTAAGGAGTTATTTTTTTGCATATTTCGAAATGAAAATCTCAACAGCCATCTTATCGTTGATAAGACCTTTCTTGAAAGATTCTTCGAGAGAAAGACCTTCTTCAATTCCGTTGATAAGATCATCTTTAGTGAAATTTCTTCCCATGGCTTTGTATTTTTTGATGGCAAAAGAAGGGATACCTTCGACTTTTGCGATGGCGACATCTTTCTCACCATGGCTTGCCATGTCATTAATTTCCCAAATCAATCTAAACTGACGCGTGAGCAAAGAAAGAATTTTCATAGGGGACTCTTTTAATGTAAGGAGATCGTTGTACAGCCCCATGGCTTTCTTGCTGTCTTTATTTCCGATGGCCTCGACCATCTCAAAAATTCGGTTGTTTATCTGACCGGAAACTATGGTCAAAACATCTTCGGAAGTAATAACGTCTTTGTGAAGAGTGTAGGAGATGAGTTTTTCCAACTCGGATTGAATTCTTGTCATATCAAATCCGGTCATGGAAAAGAAAAGGTTCATCGTATTCTGGCTGATGTTTTTGTTTTCCCTTTTCAATTTACCCAAAACCCATGTGGTAAGCATCTGTTCGGAAGGAGTTTCGCAGTTCACCTCACCGCCGGCTTTTGAAACAGCCTTAAAGGTTTTGCTTCTTTTGTCTACTTCGGATTCCACGAAGATGAGACAGGTGCTTTCCGGAATATTTGGAATGTATTCTGTCATATCATCGTCAGATGATTTGAAAAAACCGGAATCCTCCACAAGAATAACCCTTTTTTCAGCGAGAAACGGCATGGTTTCCGCCAAATCGATGATGGCTTTGGAATTCACTTCATTTTCCTTGAAGGTATTGAAATTCATGGTGTCGCCATCGTTTACAAGGGCCTTAATAAGTTTGTTTTTTCCCTCTATTTTTAAGTATTCCTCATTACCGTAAATAAGATAACAGGTTTTGAAGGAATTGTTTTTAATATCGTCGTTAATCACACTCATGCTGAAATTTTAGCATATAGCTATGTGACGGTACAAGAATTTCTTGCATGAAGGCGTTTTCATCCGTATAATGGTTAGGCAACGGGTGTAAAAATATTTACACTTAGTAAGGAGGAAACGAGATGTCAATAGACCAGAGCAGGATTAGAAATTTTTGCATTATTGCACATATCGATCATGGTAAATCCACCCTGGCAGACAGGATTATAGAAAAAACAGGTACACTAACGGACCGTGAGATGCAGTCGCAGGTTCTCGATAACATGGACCTTGAGCGTGAGCGTGGAATCACTATCAAATCACAGGCCGTTCGTATCATATATAAATCAAAAGCAGGCGAGGAGTATATTTTCAACCTTATAGATACTCCCGGTCATGTGGATTTCAACTACGAGGTTTCAAGAAGCCTTGCAGCTTGTGACGGAGCCATTCTTGTCGTAGACGCTGCTCAGGGCGTTGAGGCGCAGACACTTGGAAATGTTTACCTTGCATTGGATCACGACCTTGATGTAATGCCTGTAATAAATAAAGTCGACCTTCCGAGCGCCATGCCGGATGAGGTAGAAAAGGAAATCGAGGATGTAATCGGAATCGATGCGTCCGATGCTCCAAGAATTTCGGCAAAAACAGGTTTAAACATAGACGATGTCCTTGAGCAGATAGTTACCAAGATACCGGCACCTACTGGAGATAAAACCGCTCCGCTTCAGGCATTGATTTTCGATGCTCTTTACGATTCCTACAAGGGTGTAATCGTATTTATAAGAGTAAAAGAAGGTACGATAAAACCCGGAATGCAGATAAAAATGATGGCCACCGGAGCAACCGAAGAAGTTATAGAAGTGGGTTATTTCGGCGCCGGTCAGTTTATCCCATGTGATGAGCTTCCTGCCGGAATGGTTGGCTATTTTACAGCAAGTATAAAAGAAGTTAGAAAAACTCAGGTCGGAGATACAGTAACCGATGTTGCAAATCCATGTGCGGAGCCTTTGCCTGGATACAAAAAAGTAAATCCAATGGTTTACTGCGGTGTTTATCCGGCGGATTCAGCAAAGTATGGAGACCTTAGAGATGCTCTTGAGAAACTTCAGATAAACGATGCAGCTCTTCAGTTTGAGCCTGAGACATCGCTTGCGTTGGGATTCGGTTTCAGATGCGGATTCTTGGGATTGCTTCATCTTGAGATAATTCAGGAGAGATTGGAGCGAGAATTCGGACTTGATCTTGTCACAACAGCGCCTGGAGTT
Source organism: Lachnospiraceae bacterium (assembly GCA_024692885.1). GTDB lineage: Bacteria > Bacillota > Clostridia > Lachnospirales > Lachnospiraceae > JAILHT01. The sequence goes on from JAILLZ010000254.1 coordinate 3,151, forward strand.
GTATATCACGTTCACAAGACAGATGGAACAATGATGGAACTCACCAATCCTTCAAACCTTCCTGATCCATCGGAAATAGATTTCATGGAGGAACCGGTGGTTGCTGCGGAAATCATGGTTACGAGCGATTATGTCGGAGCTATCATGACACTTTGCCAGGAGCGACGTGGTGTATACAAGAGCATGGAATACATCGAGGAGACAAGAGCGCTTATCAAATACGATATGCCGCTGAATGAGATAATCTACGATTTCTTCGATGCATTGAAGTCCAGATCAAGAGGATATGCAAGCTTTGACTATGAATTAAAGGGCTACGTAAAGAGCGAGCTTGTCAAACTTGATATACTCATAAACCGTGAGCAGGTAGATGCGCTTTCATTCATTGTATTTAAGGGCAGTGCATATGAACGCGGAAGAAGGATGTGCGAACGTCTCAAAGAAGAGATTCCTAGACACCTGTTTGAAATACCAATTCAGGCAGCTGTTGGCGGAAAGATTATCGCTAGAGAGACAGTGAGAGCCATGAGAAAAGACGTTCTTGCTAAGTGCTACGGCGGTGATATTTCGAGAAAGAAGAAACTTCTTGAGAAACAGAAAGAAGGAAAGAAGAGAATGCGACAGGTCGGAAGCGTGGAGATTCCACAGGAGGCATTTATGTCCGTTCTCAAACTTGATGAGGAATAATATGGAAGACATAATGCTGTATGTCCATATCCCGTTTTGCGTGAAAAAGTGTTTATACTGCGATTTCCTTTCGGCTCCGGCCGACGGGGAGTCGCAGTCTTTGTATGTTGACAGTCTTATTAGGGAGATGGAGCAAAAATCACTTGTTGCCAAAGGAAGGAATATCAGCTCTGTATTTATAGGCGGCGGTACGCCGACAATCCTTTCAGACGCAAACATGAAAAAACTGCTTGAGGCGATCAATAATATATATAAGCTGTCGGAAAATACAGAGTTCACCTGTGAAGCAAATCCGGGAACGGTCACCAAAGAAAAGCTTATGCTGATGAGGAAAAACGGCATAAACAGACTTAGTTTCGGAGTTCAGTCCATGGACGATGAAGAACTCAAACTGCTGGGCCGTATTCACAGCGCAGCGGATGCATTTGAAAGCTACAAAATGGCAAGAGAATGCGGATTTGAAAATATCAATCTCGATATCATGAGTTCGCTTCCGGGACAGAGTGAGGTTTCATACGCAAAAAGCCTGGAAAAAGCGATTTCCATGAACCCTGAACATATCTCGGCTTACTCACTTATCATCGAAGAAGGAACACAATTCTACGAGAAATATCATGAGGATGTGCTTAAATGCAGCAAAGGAGAAAAGACGATTTTCCTTCCTGACGAGGACGTGGAATATGCGATAACAAAGCTAACCGAGAAAATGCTTGGCGAAGCCGGATATCATAGATATGAAGTGTCAAACTTCGCTAAAGAAGGCAGAGAGTGCAGGCATAATTGCGGCTACTGGCTGAGAAGGGATTATCTTGGTCTGGGGCTCGGAGCTGCTTCATTGATAGGGCACACAAGATATAAAAATATATCTGATCTTAGTGAATACATAAGCATATATAATACGGCTGCAAACACTGATAAGAAAGATACGCTATTGCGTGAAAACAGTATAGCGACCACAGAGAATGCTGTGCATGAAAATGGAGTAGAAACAAGCAATATTTCGACGTATGAAAACCGCGAAGAACTCACCGTAATGAATGAGATGGAGGAGACAATGTTCCTTGGCCTTCGCCTGGTTTCCGGAGTTTCAGAGAAACGCTTTTACGAAAAATTCGGCGTGGAAGTAACCGAGGTGTACGGAGAAAGAATTAGAAAACTGACAGAACAGGGACTCATAAAAAAAGAAAACGGTTTTTTCTCGTTGACCGACAGAGGATTCGACCTGGGAAACAATGTATTTAGTTGCTTTCTTTTTGATTAAATTTTTTCAAAAAAGGTTATGTGTCTGATACAAAATTCCGATAAATTTTAATAGCCATGGTTGGCGATTAACTCGGATGGATCCGATTCTATAAAAGGCCGTATGGCCGGGTTAGGAGGATTCTATAATGAAAGTAAACTATGATGAGTTGATGTCTGTGAATGCCGCATCGATGGTGCAACAGACAACACAACTGCCACCTATGCAACCTCAGACGGGGGATAATGAGGATGGAATGAAAATTGGGGGTGGTATGGATTCTTATATCCCGAGTATGGCATCATATAATGATGTAATACCGTCAGGGATCTATGGATCTGATGGAA
>JAILLZ010000263.1 GCA_024692885.1 Lachnospiraceae bacterium
ATCTCTCTCCCATTAAATAAGGTAGATAAAACACATTATTCTCTCCCGGATTCTTTATTTTGCTTTGTATTGCAGCATAATCCGAGTCTCCTAAGATTTTGTCACACCACCACATGTTTGAAGACGCAGCGCTCAGCATACATCCCATCAAATGATATTTGCCGTTTGCATCGTCAAAGGAATGCAACGCAAAGCTTTCATCTCTTCTGTATTCATCCTCCGAGATAAAAACGGTTCCGCTGGTTCCGAGAGAAATGTTGCAGTTGTCGTTTCCAACTGTTCCTGTTCCTATTGCTGCGGCTGCATTGTCTCCCGCTCCGGCAGCTACAACGATCTCGTTTAATCCCAGCTCCGATGCAATCTCTTTCCTAAGATTTCCGATTTTCTCATAACTCTCAAATATCTGCGGAAGAACATTCATATCCAGTCCGCAGATTTCGCACATCTCCTTGGACCAGCATCTCTTTTTTACATCAAACAAAAGTGTGCCTGAAGCATCCGAAACATCCGTTGAATTCACACCCGTGAACATGTATGCAAGATAGTCTTTCGGAAGCATTACCTTTGCAATTCTGCTGAAATTCTCAGGCTCGTTGTTTTTCATCCAAAGAATCTTGGATGCAGTAAATCCCGTAAAAGATATATTACCGGTAAGTTCCGATAATCTGTTTCTTCCTATTTTAATGTTTAAATAATCGTTCTCTTTTGAAGTTCTTCCGTCGTTCCACAAAATAGCCGGACGAATAACCTCATCATCTTTATCAAGCGCAACAAGACCATGCATCTGTCCGCCAAAGCTCATGCCCTTTATTTCTGATGTATCAAACCCTTCCACAAGTTCCTTCAGTCCTTTTTTTGTCTCTTTTAACCAGTCTTCAGGGTTTTGCTCCGACCAACCTGTATGCGGGAAATACAAAGGATATTCCCTTGAAACAATCCTTTTGATATATCCCTTTTCATCAACGATAATCATTTTTACCGAGCTTGTTCCCAAATCGATTCCTATATATAACATTTCACCCTCCAAAATAATAAAAATACAAGCAAATGATAGTTTAAATTCTTTATTTTTTCAATATTTTGGTTATGCAAAAATACTGTGAAAAAACTGTAATAACATGGTTTTATTACAATTCACTTTTGTGTTATAATATATCAGTGTTTGGAGGTAGCAACATGGTAAAAAACGAATCAGCAGAAAACTATTTAGAGGCCATATATGAATTGAGCAAGACCTTGCCGGTCGTACGTTCCATCGATGTTGCCAATGATCTCGGATTTAAGAAATCCAGTGTCAGTGTGGCCATGAAAAATCTAAAAGAAAAAGGTCATATAACAGTTACCGATGCCGGATTTATATATCTCACCGAAACCGGTCTTGAGATTGCCAAAACAATCAGCGAGCGTCATGAATTCTTCAGCGGATGGCTTATAAGCATGGGAATAGATCCTGAGACTGCGTCAGACGAAGCATGTCGCGTGGAACATATCTTCAGTGAAAGAAGTTATGCGGCAATCAAAAAATTTGTCGAAAAACATTCTAAGTAGAACAAATTCTATATAGCAAAAATATACCGACTCACATATGTTAAACATTTGCGGTCGGTATTTTTTATATGCATATATTCTTGTTTATTATTAGGCTGATTTCTACATATGATAAAGTCTGTGTTTCTCCTCGTACTTTGCCTCACATGTCATCTGAATGCCAAGTCTTCTGAATACTTTGCTGTCTACCTGCGAAAGAATTACAGATGAATGGCCGTCGCAGCCTTTCAGTTTCTCAAGAGATTCCAACGCTTTTGCGGCAAGCTCATTTGTTGCTGCTGAAGTAGAAAGCGCAAGAAGAATTTCATCCGTATGTAATCTGGGATTTTTTCCCCCGAGGTACTTTGTCTTTAAAGTCTGAATCGGTGCAATTGATTCAGCAGATACAAGATCAATCTCCTGATCTATTCCGGCTATAGCCTTAAGTGCATTTAAAAGGCAAGATGCTGATGGTCCAAGAAGTTCTCCGGTTTTTCCGGTAATGATTCTTCCATCTTCAAGTTCTATTGAAACAGCTGGTTTTCCCGTGGTCTCTTCCTTTAAAAGTGCAGCTGAAACAACAGGTCTGTAGTTTACATTTATGTCGCACTGGTTCATGAGAAGCTCAAGCTTGTATATGTTGTGAGCAGTATCTCCCTTAATCTGCTTTTCCATCTTTGCGGCATAATATCTTCTAATGATTTCCTTTTTGGAGGCATCCCTGCACACTTCATCGTCTATAATGCAGTTTCCTGCCATATTTACACCCATGTCAGTCGGTGATTTGTAGATGCACTCTCCCGCAATCATTCTCATCATCGATTCAACAACAGGGAAAATTTCCACGTCACGGTTGTAGTTTACGGTTGTTTCACCGTAAGCCTCAAGGTGGAACGGATCTATCATATTAAGATCGTTCAAATCAGCAGTTGCTGCCTCATAAGCTATATTTACCGGATGTGTCAACGACAGATTCCAGATTGGGAAGGTCTCAAACTTTGCGTAACCGGCCTTTACTCCTCTTTTATATTCATGATAAAGCTGGGACATGCAGGTAGCCATCTTTCCGCTTCCAGGGCCCGGTGCAGTGATAACAACAAGCGGTCTTGTCGTCTCTATATACTCATTCTTTCCGTATCCGTCGTCGCTGACAATCTTTGCAACGTCATTAGGATATCCTTCAATTTTATAATGTTTGTAAGATTTTACCCCGAGGTCGAGCATTCTTCTCTGGAAAGCATCCGCTTCAGGCTGTCCTTCATATTTGGTAATGCATACGCTTCCGACATAGAGTCCCTGCGTTCTGAATGCATCTATAAGTCTTAAGACGTCCATATCATAGGTAATACCGTAATCTCCGCGAAGTTTATTGCCCGCAATATCTTCCGCACTGATAACTATAACTATCTCTGCCTGATCCTTTAACTGAAGAAGCATCTGAAGTTTTGAATCAGGTTTAAATCCCGGAAGAACTCTTGATGCGTGATGATCATCAAAAAGCTTACCGCCAAACTCAAGATAAAGCTTGTTGTCAAACTTTTCCATTCTTTCCCTTATGTGCTCGGACTGCATTTTCAAATATTTTTCGTTGTCAAATCCTATCTTCATATAAACCTGCTTTCTAAACCAAAAAATTAACAGAGTTATTCTAGCAAAATATACATTTGTTGTATACTGCGATTTTTGTTTCATGTTATAATAAAAATCATTAATGGGGCTAATAACAAAACGTTTTTTCGGGGGGATTTTATGGGAAACGAGTCTGTAGATGCTTTTTTGGAACATATATCTTTAATTTTAAACACCCTGCCTTGCGGGTTTATCTGTTTTCTTCCGGCATCACGGGATTACAAGGTGATTTTTACAAATGAAAACATACACGATGAAATCGGTGTGCAAATCTTCGATTTAGATGGTAGCGAAGACTACACGTTTTTTGATTTTATTTATCCAACCGATTATGAAATAGCTAAATCATGTTTAGAAAAGCTTGAAAGCGAAAGCATTGTGACGGATACCTATCGAGTCAACTGTAAAGGCGGTAGCTTCAAATGGATGCTCGTTCATCATCAGATTCTTAAATTCAACAATG
>JAILLZ010000264.1 GCA_024692885.1 Lachnospiraceae bacterium
CGGTAACAGGGGTTCAAATCCCCTTGGAGTCATTTGGATGTTTGGGCTTGCTCCTGGGCATGTAAGTAATGCCGATATGGCTCAATTGGCAGAGCAGCTGATTTGTAATCAGCAGGTTATCGGTTCGAGTCCGATTATCGGCTTTTTTGTTTGGACCTTTAGCTCAGTTGGTTAGAGCAACCGGCTCATAACCGGTCGGTCCTGGGTTCGAGTCCCCGAAGGTCCACTTTTCAAATATTTAATATGGCCTCATGGCTCAGTTGGTTAGAGCGCCGCCCTGTCACGGCGGAGGTCGAGGGTTCAAGTCCCTCTGGGGTCGCTTTTATAATGGGATCTTAGCTCAGCTGGGAGAGCATCTGCCTTACAAGCAGAGGGTCACAGGTTCGAGCCCTGTAGGTCCCATTTAAGATGCCCGTGTGGCGGAACTGGCAGACGCGCAGGACTTAAAATCCTGTTGTAGTGATACAGTACCGGTTCGATTCCGGTCACGGGCATTGCCCGAACAGGGTTAAGTATATATATATGTGTGTGTAGCTCAGCTGGATAGAGCACTTGGCTACGGACCAAGGTGTCGGGGGTTCGAATCCTCTCACGCACGTTAGATAGCAAAAAGACCAAGGTGTTAAACCTTGGTCTTTTTGTTATGAAGCGAGGCGGATGACTCGAACCCGGAGGTTCGGTCTCCGCTTCGCTTCGGTCGTTGCAGAACCGATGTCCACCGGACATCGTGCAACCTCTCACGCACAATATTTCGGCTTCGAACGGGGTTCGGTCTCGCCTGCCGGCTCGGTCGGCTCGTAGCACGCGGTCCACCGGACCGCACTCGCCCTCTCACGCACATGTGATATAATAGTTTTAATAGCATAAAACAAGGAGGATATAATGGCATCAAGTAAAGACTATTTGGAGTTTGTTTTGGGACAGCTTTCAGAACTGGATGAGATTACATATAGGGCGATGATGGGAGAATATATTATCTACTATCGCGGCAAGATCATCGGTGGAATTTATGATAATCGTTTTCTTGTTAAACCCACAAAATCAGCAAGCACCTTGATGCCGGAAGCCAATAGGGAAATTCCTTATGATGGGGCTAAGGAAATGCTGTTGGTAGATGATATTGAAAACAAGACTTTTCTAAAGAAGTTGTTGGAAACAATGTACGAAGAATTGCCGGAATCGAAGAAAAAGAAATGATAATAAAAGCAATTATCACAATAATAAGGAGGCTAATCTAAAATGATAAAAGAACATATAGAGAAAATTCAACGTGGTGAATGCAGCAAAACAGAATTAACACTTACCGGAATATGTCTGATTCTTGCCGGAATCGTTTTGGGAATGAAACTCGCACCATTCAGGGTTTCTACTTTTGGAAGCTTTAACGGTAATACGGGATGCATAGATAAGCCGGAGAACCTTATGAAATTATTAAAAAAGGATAATTAATGGCTTTTGGAGGAGAAGGAATGGGATTTATTAATGATTTTGAAAAAATAGCATCTGTTGATTCTGAAATCTTACGTGAAAAGTTGGCAAATATTTCTGTAGAAACTATCGTAAAAGCATCGATAGGAACAGCTCCGTCTAATGCCGACTATTTAGCGACTGTGTTTGATTCTATAGATTTTACGAAAGAAAGAGATATTATTGGGCCGGTAAGAATTGAAGAAGTTGAAGCGGCTCAACAGGAAGTTATAAAAGCACTTAATTAGATTTCCATATGAGTGAACTAAGGAGATGTTTCTGATAGGGGGATTTGTATGGAATATATCAGGTTGACAAAAGAGAATTTGGAAGAAGAACATATTTGTTGTGCGATATCAAATAATAGAGATATGGTGTTTTTCCGCTAAAATAAGGAATGATGACGAAATGGACAGGCGTGGTTACAGTCGTAGCCACGCCTATTATCTTAAAAGATAAGATTTCAAACTCTCATTCCTGCAGGGCCATTATAGCTGGAATGCTTTACTAAAGCATACTATCGTTTACGCATAGTTGAGCGTTTCTATCGCGTTATAAAAGATATCAGAATGGCATACTTACTGGTTCTTTTAGTGTTAATAGATTATAATTTCGAGTTGAAAACAATTATTAGTGTGATTCGAAGCAAGAGGATGAGGGACGTATGATTTTATTTGTAAATGCGTGTGTGCGCGAGGAATCAAGGACAAGACAGCTGGCGAAGAAGCTGCTTGGAAAATTGAACGAAGAATATGATGAACTTAAATTGGAGGACGTGGAGTTTCCAAAGACAGATGAGGTATTTCTAAAAAACAGGGATAATCTGATTGCAAATAAAAACTATGACGATGCATCATTTGCCATGGCGAGGCAGTTTGCAAACGCGGATACTATAGTTATAGCTGCACCATATTGGGACTTGTCATTTCCTGCAATGCTTAAGCAGTATTTTGAACATATAAATGTGCTGGGGATAACGTTTGAGTATACACCGGAGGGAATTCCAATGGGGCTGTGTAAGGCAGATAGGCTGTATTACGTCATGACTGCCGGTGGAAACTATGTTCCTGAAGAGTTTGGCTTTGGATATGTTAAGGCTCTTGCGCAGAATTTCTATGGAATAAAAAGTGTGGAGCTTATCAAAGCTACAGGCCTTGATATTTATGGTGCTGATACCTCAGCAATTATGAATGAAGCCATACAAGGTCTACTAAATTCCTAATGTACCGGAAGATGGAGAGGAATTGTCCTATAGATTTGAAAAGAATGCGAGATAGAGATGGAATTTGTAATAAAGCATTTTAATGAGCTAAGTACCACAGAGCTCTATGAGATAATAAAAACAAGATTTGAAATATTTGTCACTGAGCAGGAATGCATATACCAGGATTTGGACGATAAAGATCAGGATGCGATTCATGTATTTTGTTGGAATGATTCCGGTAGAGTGGCAGGATGCCTCAGAGTGTTCTGGAAAGACTTCGACAAGGCATCGGGGGTAGCTCAGATTGGCAGAGTTGTGACACTTGAGCATGGTAAAGGAATCGGTGGGAAGCTCCTTCATGAGGGAGTAGTCGTTGCAACTGAGCAGCTTAAGGCTAAGAAAATATATCTTGAGGCTCAGGAATATGCGATTGGCTATTACGCGAGGGAAGGCTTTGAGGTCGTATCCGATGTGTTTATGGAAGATGGTATTCCGCATGTAAAGATGGAGAGAAATTGAAAGGCTAATGAAGCTTGTCTTAAAGAAGCTTTTCTAATCCGGCTATTCCGGAATGTTTGCAATGTTAGATAAAAATCTAATATTAATGTTTGACAAACATCAAACGGTGTGATATTTTATAATCATCAAATAACTATTAGATAAATATCTAACACAGGAGAACAGTTATGAAAGCAGAAATACGTGAATTATTCCAGAACAGCAACTATCGTAAAGACTTATCAGCAGAACTCATCAACAGATTCGGAGATTCAGTGGACGCCATAGCATCCTCCTGGATAGTATATGAGATTACAGGTCAGGCCAGCTGGTCGGCTATCATATATGCACTTAACCGCATCCCTACAATCTGCCTGACTCCATTGGCAGGCCCATGGGTTGAGCGCCACAACAAGAAGCTCATCATGGTAATAACAGATATTATCAGAGCTATCTGTGTAGGCTTCCTTGCCACCGGACTTCTTTTGGGATTTTTGAATGCCCCGATGATGGCAGTACTTAGCCTTCTGATTTCCAGCGCTGAGGCATTCAGAGTTCCGGCGGGAACAGCTCTTTTCCCTCAGATTGTGCCGGAGCATCTCTATGGCGAGGCGATGTCCATAAGCAGGGCAGCTTCAAGCACGGTGGAGCTTGTTGGTACAGCTGTAGCCGCTTTGATCATCGGTCTCATCGGAAGCTCGGGAGCTATCTATGTAGACATGGTGACATTTATCTTGTCAGCTCTTATCATTCTCTCAATGAACCTTAAGGATGACAGCAGCGAAAACGCGGAAGAGTTTAACATTAATACATATTTCAACGACCTCAAGGACGGTTTTGTATACTGCGCTACGAAGAAAAGACTTGTTGCAATCACCATGATCGTTCTTTTCTTAAACGGAATCCTTGTTCCTTTGGACAGCCTTAAAGCACCTATGGTAAACGAACTTTTGCACGGCGATGCTTATTTCCTTTCAGCTTTCGGAATCACTTTTGTAATAAGCATGTTGGTAGGTTCGTTAATATTCCCGATGATTCAGAAACATTTAAATGCTAAAATGGTACTTGTAATGGTTTCAGTTGTTATCACAGCTGTTTACTTCATCATCGTAGCTGCATCACCGCTTTACACAAATCCATATATTGCACTTGCATTTCTTGTTGTATTGACCGCAGTCCTTGGCCTTTGCATAACAATTGCAAATATGTTCCTTGGAGTCGAGTCATATCGAATAATCGATAAAGAGTATCTGGCAAGAACATCAAGCATCGGAAATGCTTTGGGATCGGCTATCATGCCTGTAACTGCAGCCCTTATCAGTGGTTTGCTTCAGTTTTCAAATGTGGCTCAGATATTCCTTGGTGCAGGTGTTGTGGCAATAGTATTTTGTATCGTTCTTTTCGCAAAGGGCGATCTTGATGATGAAAAGGAAGCCGCAGTTTCAACAGAGTCTATGGAGGCAGTATGAATCAGTTTCACTTAGAAGTACAGTACGTACCGGAGAGTATCACTTTATTGAATATGGTGGCTCAGCCTGCAGGTTTTGAGACCGAGTATATGAATAAGATTGCAGCGAGATACGGCATCACGCCGGATGACGAGGCGAAGGAATATGTTGAACTTTTGCAGGAGATAGAGGATGCTGCCAGGGCAGAGTTTTCCAGGGATGCTGAAGATATTCGTTTTTTCTGCGGTATGCAAAATATCAATGATAAAGTAGAGAGCTTTGCAAATATCCTCATGCTTGCCGGAAGCAGTGCCCTTCGTGAGAACTCAGTGTCAAAATATTGCGATGAACTGAAAAATCTTTCCGAGGCCGAATACAATAAGCGCTTCTATGACGAAGTCAAGGTATTTGGCTCTCGAACCGCCGATGAGGAGACTGAAGGTGAGATTTCAGCTCTTGATATATTCGAACTGATACAGCAGAAGGATCTTACCGATGCCGAAAAACTTCATCTGCAGAAACTGTACATCCACCATGTTGAATACTGTGATAAATTTACCGCTCTGATGGAGCGTTCCGCCAAAGTCATAAAGAAGTATGAAAAAAAGCTTTTGGCCAAAGGAAAAAGGGTTGCAGAGCACTTTGAGGGTCTGCTTAACGGAACATCAATGGCCGAATATATCATGAAGGAGTTTTATATCGACCTGAAATCCGATAGGAAACTTGATGATTGTGATATATATATTTCTTATATTAAGAGCGCTTCAATGGGATTTTTCTTTGACGGATTGTCCACATCATCGAAGAGTATAGTCAGTATCGGGGCAATCTTTAACGCTTCGATCAGCGTTGGAGACCTTCTGAAGAATCTCAACAGCTTAAATGAGGACAAGGTGCTTTTAATGCTGAAACTTCTTGCGGACAAGAGTAAGTTTGCGATACTGTCAGCCACGGTGAACGAGCCTGCCTACGGTGCGCAGCTGGCTTCTATGCTTGGACTTACAACAGCCACCATATCCCATCACACATCAGCCCTTATGGATCAGAATCTGCTGACATTGGACAAGGTGGATACTAAGGTTTATTATCGTGCAAATCCTGATATGATCAGGGCACTGGTGGATTATATCAAAAAGGAACTGTTACATGAGTAACAAAAAGCTTTAAAAGGTGTATAATTCAGATGTGTTACAAATAAACAGTTGTTGCTGAAGAGATTAAGCTTCTTAATTTCGCAGAATAAGGAGAAGGAGTATGAAAGATTATTTAGCAAGGTATTTCAGCGGTAAATCAGCAATAAAAAGAGTTTTGGCATTGTTTGTGGTCGTTGTATTGGCCTTAACTTTAGTAGCGCCGGTGGATGCTTATGCCTCAGCCGCAAAGATTAATAAGAAATCGGCAACCATATATGTTGGATCAACAACACAGCTGAGATTAACAGGCACAAAAATAAAATCGGTTAAAACAAGTAAAAAAACTGTTGCAACCGTTTCGAAGGCCGGTAAGGTGGCGGGCAAAAAGGCCGGAAAAGCAACCATTACTTTGACCGGGACTAATAAAAAAGAATATAAGTGCAAGGTTACGGTTAAAGATACAAAAATTAACAAAACAGCTATTTCTTTGGAAGTCGGAAAAAAATACCAACTAAAACTAACGGGCACAAAAATAAAATCGGTTAAAACAAGCAATAAAAATATTGCAACCGTAACGAAGGACGGTAAGGTGGAGGGCAAAAAGGCCGGAACAGCAACGATTACTTTAGTGGGAAAGAATAAAAAAAATCATAGTTGTAAGGTAACGGTTAAGGAAAAAAAATACACTGTGAAATCCCTTCAGATTACGGGAATGACCGGTAAAGATGGTACAAGCGCTGTGACAGCGACCATTCCTTTGGTAGGAGATACGCTTACCGCTGTATTGGATAACAAAAAGGCTTCAAATCAAGTGACATATCAGTGGTATCGCGGGGATGCGGAGATTAGTGGAGCTACCGCTGCCAATTACACAGTGACTGGGGATGATAAAGGTGCGATTCTTTCCGTGAAGATTAGTACTGATAATAAAAATGTTATCATATATTCAAGCGCAAATTCTCAGGAGACTGCACACAAGGTATGCCAGAAACTGGAAAACATAACAACAGAGCTTTCCAAGACAACAGATGCAAGGGTAGAAGATACCATCGAAGTGACAATTAGAGATGGAAATACAGATCTTATAGCGGGAACGCAGGTCGAGATCAAATGGTATCGCGGCGAGATAAATGAGCAAAATGACCGCGGAGCGGATAATGAGAACGCATACAATGTGGGAGTAGACGATCTTGGAGAACCTATCATCTGTAAGTTGACCGGAAAACCGGATATGGGTTATTACGGCGAAGTAGTACTTAAAACGAATGATATATTACCTCAAGCATTAGCACCGTAAATATATGCACTAAGTGAGAAATGATTATAAAAAAGGAGTTGCGTTCAACTCCTTTTCTTAGTTTGCGCCATGGGCGCGCTCTAACGGGTGAAAGTCCCGAACACGCCCAGATAGTGGGAAGTGTATAGCTGAACAGCAAGGGTGT
>JAILLZ010000055.1 GCA_024692885.1 Lachnospiraceae bacterium
ATGCAATTGATGCATTTATGCTCTGCCCCGTGATACATATAGACTCTTTTAATATCATCCATCAATGATATTCCCCATATGTAAGCTACAAATATCACAAGTCTTATAACACCCTCTAATGCACTGATAATCCATCTTGCTGAAATGTATTTTTCAAACAAAAGGGATATTCCGTAAGGAAGTGCCATAAAGATAAGTACTGCTATAACCACAGAAAATGCAACCACACCGAATGTGGCGATTTTGTCTTCTTTTTTCTTTCCGTCTGATGCATCGGTTTCAGTTTTCACTTGCTCCTCTTCTTCCTCAAAGTAGGAAGCAGACTCCATGAGCGAACTCATTCCCAACACAAGTGATTCTATAAAGTTTATAACACCTCTTAATAAAGGTATGTTTCTTACGGTTTTGTTCTTTATGATCATCTCACTGTCGTGAGTGACTACTTCAATTGAACCATCCGGTTTTCTGACAGCCACGGCATAACGGTCATTGTTCTTCATCATGACGCCTTCCATGACAGCCTGACCACCGATTCCGGAGTATCTCATATAAATATAACCTCCGACCTGTTATGCGGTATATTCCGCAAATTTTGGTCATCCTTCACACTGAAAAAAAAGTGTGAAAGAAACTTTCACACTTTTTTAAGTCTTCGTGATTTGTTCTATTTTTCCAAGCCGTATTTCTTGTTGAACTTATCAATACGTCCACGAGCCTGAGCTGCTTTCTGCTGTCCTGTATAGAATGGATGGCACTTAGAGCAGATTTCAACGTGGATTTCAGGCTTTGTAGATCCTGTAGTAAATGTGTTTCCACAGTTACATGTTACAGTTGCCTGATAATAATCTGGATGGATTCCCTCTCTCATGATTTCACCTCATTTTACTAAATATATATTCTCAAGTCCTCTGTTTCATCTTTGTATATGGCTTCGAAAATGTGAAGCCATCTTACAAAAATACACGATTGCTTATTTACATCCCGATAAACAGCTTATTTAATATAGCATAAATATCTTGATAAAGCAAGATTTAATTAAAAAAGCTTTCTCTTTTTCATAATCTCTATGTATTCGCGATTGCTTCTTGTTCTCGAGAACATATTGAGTACCTGCTCTACAGCCTCGTCTGTCTTCATTCCGTTAAATGCACGTCTCATCTGATCAACGGCTGCCTGCTCATCAGGATTGAGAAGCAAGTCTTCACGTCTTGTGCTGGATTTTACTATATCTATTGCTGGAAATACTCTCTTCTCGGAAAGCTTTCTGTCGAGAACGAGCTCCATGTTACCTGTACCTTTAAATTCCTCGAAAACAACGTCGTCCATCTTGCTTCCGGTATCTACAAGGGCTGTGGCAAGAATTGTAAGACTTCCGCCCTCTCTCATGTTTCTGGCAGCACCGAAAAATCTCTTTGGCATATGCAATGCTGCAGGATCAAGTCCACCGGAAAGAGTTCTTCCACTTGGTGGAACGGTAAGGTTGTAGGCTCTTGCAAGTCTTGTGATACTGTCAAGGAGAATCATGACGTCCTGTCCGTGCTCCACAAGTCTCTTTGCTCTCTCTATAACCATCTCGGATACTCTCTTATGATGCTCCGGAGTCTCGTCAAATGTCGAGTAAATAACCTCAACATTCGGTCCCTTTATGGCTTCCATCATATCGGTAACTTCCTCAGGTCTCTCGTCGATGAGAAGGATGATGAGATGCATGTTCGGCTCATTTCTTGTAACCGCTTTTGCCACCTGTTTTAAGAGTGTTGTTTTTCCGGCCTTTGGCTGAGAAACAATCATTCCTCTCTGTCCTCTTCCTATAGGAGAAACAAGGTCCACTATTCTCATCGCAGTGGATGCTCCCGGAATTTCAAGTCTGATTCTTTTGTTTGGGAAAACCGGTGTGAGATCCTCAAAGTTTGGTCTTCTCTGTGCCTCTGCCACAGGGCGATCATTAACCAGATTTACATAAAGAAGTGCAGAGAATTTCTCCTGTGATGTCTTTATTCTTGTGTTTCCGGTTATAATGTCTCCGGTCTTAAGATTGAACTTTCTAATCTGCGAAGGAGAAACATATACATCTCCCTCGCCAGGCATATAGTTGTCGCAACGGATGAAACCGTAGCCGTCCGGAAGGACCTCAAGAATTCCATGAGCATTTCCGCCAATCTTTTCCTTGTCCCTGTCTTCTTTTTCTGAAGGCTTTTCGTTTTCGGAAGTGCTGTCGTTTTCAACGGATACATCATCTGAGCCTTTTCTTGATACTTCTGCCTCTGAATTATCATCCATTTTCTTATCAGAATCATCTTTCTTTGATACTGTTCTTTTGCGTGATGGTTCTGTTTCGTTAGAGGTCTTTCTAGTGGTTCTCTTCACCGGTCTCTTCTCATCTGAAGCTTCTTTGCTCTCTGTAGCTTCCTTCTGAACTGACGCTTCTTTCTCTTCGGATGTTTCCTTCTGCTTGTCAAGTTCATCCTGCTCAAGCATACGCTCAACAAGCTCGGCCTTCTTTAAGCCTGAAAGATTCTTCATTCCTCTCGCTTTTGCAAGATCCTTAAGCACTGCAGCAGATAAGCTTTCATACTTTTCTCTCATAACGTTTAACTCCTATTGTCTTCCTAATCATATAAACCAAATTTTATTGGAATCTTTAGCCGAATCGGCTCTGAAATACGAATATTGATATGCGCACATTATAGCGCTTCATTTGAAAGATTGCAAATAATAACTGTCCCAAAACTTATACCATCGTCACCTTGCACCACCTTTCTTTTAATGCTAATATTTAAAATGCTGATTAAAAAGAAGGAGGAGTTCCCCATGGATTATAAAAAAGAAGCTATAAAAAAACACGCTGAATGGAACGGAAAAATTGAGACCACCGCAAAGGCACCGGTCAACAACAGAGATGACCTCTCAATCGCCTATACTCCGGGCGTTGCAGAACCATGCCGTGAAATCGCCGCTGACAAGGAACTCGTCTACAAATATACAATGAAGGCAAATACGGTTGCCGTTGTTTCTGACGGAAGCGCCGTTTTGGGACTTGGAAACATCGGTCCTCACGCAGCTATGCCTGTTATGGAAGGAAAATGTGTGCTTTTCAAGCAGTTCGGAAATGTAAATGCTGTCCCTATCTGTCTTGATACTCAGGATACCGAGGAAATCATAAAAGCTGTTACTTATATCGCACCGGCTTTCGGCGGAATAAACCTCGAAGATATATCCGCTCCAAGATGCTTTGAAATCGAGGAACGTCTCAAAGCAACTCTTGATATTCCTGTCTTCCATGATGACCAGCACGGAACAGCCATCATCGTTCTTGCAGGTATCATAAACGGACTTAAGGTTGTAAATAAAAAGAAGGAAGAATGCAAGGTAGTTGTAAACGGTGCTGGTTCAGCTGGCATAGCAATCGCAAAACTTCTTTTGAGATACGGATTTAAAAATGTGACCATGTGTGACAGACAGGGAATCCTCGCAAAGGATGATGAGACACTCAACTGGATGCAGAAAAAAATGACCGAGGTTACAAACCTTGAAAACAAGCACGGCTCTCTCGCCGATGCGCTTAATGGTGCAGATATATTCGTAGGAGTTTCTGCTCCTAATATAGTTTCGCAGGATATGGTTCGTTCAATGAATAAGGATGCTATCATCTTTGCTATGGCAAATCCTGACCCTGAGATCCTTCCAAACCTTGCAAAAGAAGCAGGTGCAAAGGTAGTTGGAACCGGAAGAAGTGATTTCCCTAACCAGGTTAACAACGTCATCGCATTCCCCGGAATCTTTAAGGGTGCTCTTGAAGGACGCGCTTCACAGATAACCGAGGAAATGAAGCTTGCCGCAGCCAATGCCATCGCAGGTCTTGTCGATGAGAAGGATTTAAATGAAGATTTCATCCTCCCTGAAGCATTCGACCCTAGAATTGCAGACGTAGTAAGTCAGGCTGTTAAATCAAACATCTAATACAACGATATTTAGATGCATAAACAAGAATAAAAATCATTTGATATTTACATATAAATCTTGGAGGTGAATTACATGGCAGAACCGGATACAATTTACCGTGTAATGGTTTTATACATGTTGGACGCAGTGGACTTCCCTCTGACCAACACACAGATTGCAAACTTTTTGATGTCAAAGGATTATACAGATTATTTTTCCGTACAGAAGACTTTGAGCGGTCTCGTTGATGCAGGACTTGTAGAGTGCTCTTCCACTCACAGCAACGAGCAGTATTTCCTGACAAACGAGGGAAAACTTACTCTCCCTTATTTTTCAGACAAGCTAAACGATTCGATAATCACAGATATTAAACAGTATCTGAAAAGCAACAAACTCAAATTAAAGGAAGAAAACCGAGCTTTCGCCGCCTACATTCCTACAATAAACGACAGCTATGATGTTCGCTGCCAGATTCAGGAATCAAACCATCCGGTTATTGACATAACCATCAATGTCAAAACCAAGGAACAGGC
>JAILLZ010000103.1 GCA_024692885.1 Lachnospiraceae bacterium
TGAATATTTATAATGGTTGTGAAGTCCGATTTTTACGTTGTCCAAAACCGTCTGTTCCTTGAAAAGACGGATATTCTGGAATGTTCTTGCAATACCTTCCTGATTTATCTCGATATTGCTCTTTCCCGTAATGTCTTTTCCGTCAAGCAAGATAGCTCCGTCGGTTGGCTTGTAAACTCCGGTCAGCATGTTGAAGACCGTGGTCTTTCCTGCTCCGTTCGGTCCGATGAGTCCGTAGAGCATTCCCTTTTCAATATTGATGTTGAATTTATCTACCGCGCGAAGTCCGCCGAAGGAGATACCAAGGTTTTTTACTGTTAAAAGTGCCATTTAAATCTCCTCCTTTCCCGGTCTGAATTTCGCAACCAGTTTTTGTCTGAACACAATCGCTGCAGGTGCCCAGTTGAAAAGCATCATAGCTATGAGCACGATTGCGTAGATGAGCATTCTGTAATCGGAAAGTCCTCGGAGCAGCTCAGGTAAAAGTGTAAGTATACATGCTGCTATTACTGAACCTCTGAAATTTCCAATACCACCCAAAACTACGAACACGAGAATCATGATGGACATGTTATATCCAAAGTTTTTAGGAAGGGCTGTAAGTGTAGAAAGGTTGTGAGCATAAAGCACACCTGCCGCTCCCGCGATGGCTGCCGATATGGTGAATACCAAAAGCTTGTATTTTCTGACGTTTATTCCGACAGACTCAGCAGCAATCTGGTTGTCCCTGATTGACATTACCGCACGTCCCGTACGTGAATTTGTGAAGTTGTAAACAACAAACAGTGCAATGAGAATGAGAACAACTCCAACGGTAAAGCTACTGTTGTGAGGAGTTCCGGTGATTCCCTGTGCTCCGTTGATGTATGTCACTCCGTCAGCCTCAAGATTAAGTGCCTGCTGGCTCTGGAATGAGATATGCCAACCTGTGCTGTCATGTCCAACATAAAGGACGTTTACTATGTTTTTAATAATCTCGCCAAATGCAAGTGTAACAATAGCAAGATAGTCACCGTTAAGTCTAAGAACAGGTATTGCAATCAAAAATCCGAACAACGCTGCAAATACTATTCCGATGATAAGTGCGATTATAAATCTCACAGCATCGTTTGGTATGCTTTCCTTCATAACTACTGAAAAGAAGGCACTTGAGAATGCTCCGATACACATAAATCCTGCGTGTCCCAATGAAAGCTCACCAAGATATCCAACGCAGAGGTTTAATCCAACCGCGCAAAGTGAATATGTGCAAAGCGGTACGAGAAGTCCCTGCAAAAGCGAGGACATGTTTCCTGAAAGCACAACTCCTTCTACAATGATATAAACTGCTATCACTATCGCATAAGTGATAAGTGAATTTTTTGTTTTTTTATTCATATTCTTAAACATGCCATTCACCTACACTTTCTCTCTGATCTGTTTTCCAAGAATACCGCTTGGTTTTACGAGAAGCACTATTATAAGTACCGCAAAAACTATGGCATCGGAAAGCTGAGACGATATGTAAGCACGTCCCAAAATTTCGATAACACCGAGTAAGATTCCTCCGATAAGCGCTCCCGGTATGGATCCGATTCCGCCGAAAACCGCTGCGGTGAATGCTTTGATACCAGGCATAGCACCTGTGTATGGTGTAAGTGTAGGATAAGCTGAACAAAGAAGAACTCCAGCTATCGCTGCAAGTCCAGAACCTATGGCAAAGGTAAGTGCTATGGTGGCATTTACATTTATTCCCATGAGCTGAGCAGCATCCTTGTCCTCTGAAACTGCAAGCATTGCCTGACCGGCTTTTGTTTTCTTAATGAAAAGCATAAGGCATGCCATGATGATAAGGCAAAGCACGATGGTAACCAGTGTGGTTCCTGAAATAACGAGTGCTCCGTCAGCAAGTTTTAACGGTGAAAGGTTCACAACCGATGTGAAGGAAACCGGATTTGCACCGAATACCAAAAGAGCGGTGTTCTGAAGCAGATAACTTACTCCGATTGCAGTGATAAGAACTGCAAGCGGTGAAGTCGCTTTTCTCAAAGGCTTGTAAGCCACCCTCTCTATGACCATTCCGAGAATTGTACATATCACTGCGGACAATGCCACCGACAAAATAGGATTCATTCCCATCTGACTGAATGTGACGAATGAGACGTAGCTTCCGATCATAATGACGTCGCCGTGGGCAAAGTTTAACATCTTTGCAATTCCGTAAACCATGGTGTATCCCAGAGCGATGATGGCATAGACGCTTCCGAGGCTTATGCCGTTAATCAGATACAGTATAAAACTCATGTTTTTTCCTCCATATTTCCCATATTTATGTATCAAAAACCCTTCATCTTCATGAAGATCTTTTGATGCACAAATTTGTAAATAAGGAAAGACCCACCGTTTTTACAGGGGGCCTTTCCTCTTGTAAACCACTATTTAAACATATCACATTATGGGTTTTTAGTCGATTGAAACATAAGCCCCGTTCTGGATTACAACTCCCTTAGGATCTTTGTTTACTTCACCTGTTGCTTCCCACTGCATGCCTGTTCCTGTAAGTCCGTCATAAGTTACTGTTGTGATAGCTTCTTTAAGTGCTGTTCCGATATCTGCAACACTCATGTCCGGTGTAACACCAGCTGCCTCGATTGCTGCTTTGATGATGTAGATGGCATCATAAGCATCAGCTGCGAACTGGTTTGGTGTCTCACCATAGAGCTCTTCGTATTTAGCTACAAAGCTCTTTGTAAGGTCGTCTGTTGCGTCAGCTGCGAAAGGTGTAAGAAGGATAACTCCCTCTGCAAGTGATGTGTCGAAGTTCTCAAGTGTGAGAATTCCGTCCATTCCGTCTACTCCGAAGAATGTTGGCTCATAGCCCATATCGTTTGCCTGCTTAAGAACGATAGCAGCCTGCTGATAGTAGAATGGGAGGAAGAGGAGATCTGCTCCTGCATCCTTTGCACTCTGAAGCTGTACTGAGAAGTCTGTGTTTGAATCTGCTGTGAATGCTGACTCTGAAACAATCTCAAGTCCCTGAGCTTCTGCTTCTGTTTTGAATTTTGCATATATTCCTGATGAATAAACATCTGAACTGTCGTAGATTACACCGATCTTTGATCCGAGAGCTTTTTCAGCGATGTACTGAGCTGAAGCTGTTCCCTGGTTAGGATCTGTGAAGCAAACCTGGAATACATTGTCGTTTGCTATAACGTTTGTAGATGATGCAGATGGTGTAATCTGGAACATTCCGTCCTCTGCAGTTTTATCTGTTACTGCGATACAAGGAGTTGTTGTAACTGTTCCTGCTAAAATCTGCATTCCCCAGTCCTTAAGCGTATTGTAAGCATTTACGGACTTTTCAGCATCATGCTCGTCATCTTCAAACTGAAGAGCCACCTGATAACCATTGATTCCGCCTGCAGCGTTGATCTCATCAACTGCAATCTGCTCTGCGTTTCTTACAGCAGATCCGTAAATAGCAGCTGCACCTGTGATAGGTCCGATTCCACCAATCTTGAAAACTTCACCATCGGCTGCTTCTGCTTCTGCACTGTCAGATGATGAAGCTGATGAAGAGCTTGCTGATGTAGATCCACATCCTGCAAGAAGTCCTGCTGCCATAGATGCTACAAGCATAAGGCTTAATACTTTCTTTTTCATAATAAATCCTCCTTAGATTTTTAAAACAGGGCGCTCTTACGGTGTTAGTAAGAACGCCCTCGTTCATTGCATAATAATAAGCCTTTAATTTAGTACTGTCAAGTGGGAAAGTCCTAAAGCGGTGAAGTTGGTATAGGATTGCGCTAAATCATAGCAATTCTCGAACTTGGACTGGGGATTCTCTATGCATTTTTTGAAGGTCGCTGATATCGTTCGCAAACGGTCGTTAATCGCCATCCATGGCTCTTAAACGACCTATTTTCGACATCCGGTCGAAAATTTGCTGGGTTACGAATAAAAATGCATGAAAATCCACCAGTCCTGCATACGAGAATTGAGATGATTTAGCGCAAATGACAACTGCACAAGCTTTTATTAAATGAACTGTCCGGAAATTACGGACAGTTCAATGCTTTGCATATTTGTAATTTAATCAATCATCACTTAGCAAACGATTTAGTAGTTGCTCTTTGTTCTCGATAAACATTTTAGTCACTTGATAACTTTCAGTGTCCTCATAATCCACCGGATGAATCTGCCCTTCATCAAAGCTCAATATTTCTGCTCCCGGTATTCCCAATAGTATCGGGGAATGCGTAACCATAATAAATTGCGCATCCTCCTTTGCACAATTCACTATCTCAAGAAGCAAAGTCAACTGTCGCTGAGGTGATAGGGCTGCCTCAGGCTCATCCAAAAGATAAAGACCATGTCCCTTGAAATTTGTCTGAACCAACTGCAAAAAGCTTTCTCCATGAGAACGTTCATGAAAATGCTGTGGTGTACCGCCTTCTCTGCTGTACGCTTCCTCTGCGGAAGCAACATTATAGAAACTCTCCGCTCTTAGAAAGTATCCCCAGCCGGGCTTGCTAAAACCTCTTGATAATCTTATTGCATCACACAGTTCCGAATGCGAATCATAAGTGGAAAAACTGTAGTTTTTCGTGCCACCTTCCGGATTGAATCCGTAATTTACCGCAATAGCTTCAAGCATTGTAGATTTGCCACTACCATTCTCACCTACAAATATGGTGATATTCTTTTCAAAAGCAAGGTAATCCAAATCTCTGATTGCCTCTATTTTTCTAAGGTAGCTGTATCTGTCTATTTTGTCCCAATCTATGCTTACACCCTGAATAGGTAGATTTCTCACCATTAACATCCTTTCCTGCCGTTTTTTGTAATCCTCTATAGGACATGCAATTTCCTTTGAAGTCTTTCTGTAATACGTCAGTTGCAAAGCATATAAACCATAATGTAATTGCAACTTGAACTAAATATATCACAACGACAACAATGAGAATATGAATAAATCCATATTCTTAATCGCCGAAACAATATATGTATATTCCCTTAAAAGTGATATTATATTAAACGTCAATTATTTAGTTACGGAAGGGACAAACCATGGTAAACGTAAAAGATCTGCTCTCTCTTGAGTATTATAAAAAAACTTCCTTTACAGGAAGTGACAGAGCAATGAGATATAAAATAGAAAAGTTTGAAGAAGACGACAACAAATATCTTAAGGTGTGGCATTGGCGCGGTCCATTTGCTTTCAATTCCACAGATGATGACAAGAAGACCACGGAGCTTTTTCCATTTGAATCAGAGAGCATCGAGAAGATTGCGGAGTATCTTAACGAAACTACCATTAGTTACAATTCTTAGTTTTAAAAATCCTGGTTATTAGCCTCAAGTGCTCATTCACCATTTTCTTAGGTTATACGCGGCATAAGCATTATGTACTGTATATTTATATTTGCTCAAAATAATTACAGTTCCTTATGAATTACATTAGGTTGTCTTAGCATTTTCTTAAATAGTCCCAGCAAATTTTTGTCCGGATGACAAAAATAGGACGTTCTACGCCATGGAAGGCGTATAACGTCCGTTTGCGCATATATAATAAACCTTTACAAAATGCTTAGAAAACCTTGAGTAATGAGTCAAGAACTGCAATGTTTTGAGCAAATCATTTTTTAGGAACAAAAAGCATTTGACACGATATCCACTCGTAAATGTCACTTGGCGATAACCTGATTTCGTCCGGTCTCTTTTGCCTCATACAGATTCTCATCCGCTTTTTTCAGCAATTCATCGACCGTAGCTCCCTTTTGCGATTCGGTGACACCAAAACTCATTGTAACTTTTAATGTGTCTTTTCCATATTTGACATCCATGGCACGAATCTCAGCCAGCGTGTTCCAAAGCACCTGAGTAGCTTTTTCAAGTCCAACCATCTCAAATACAAACAGGAACTCTTCTCCGCCCCATCTTGCAACAAAGCCTTCGCCCTTCATGTGTTTTTTCAGAACGGCTGCTACGCTTCGAAGCACTTCATCACCTGCATCATGTCCGTAAGTATCGTTGAACTTTTTAAAGAAATCTATATCTCCTATGGCAACGCAGAACTCTGTTCCGTTTTCCTTCAGAGCCTTGGCGAGACCTTTCAGTCTGTTGTCAGCGTATCGTCTGTTATTGAGTTTTGTGAGTGCATCAAACTCTACCAAAAGTCTTAACGAGCGCTGCATGATACGTCCACTGGAAGCAAGCTCTCCCAACTCATCATCCGCGTCAAAATATGAAGCAGGAATGTCCGTATCAAATCTTCCTTTAGCAAGTGACGAGATAAACTTTTCTATAGTAAGAATCCTGTTTACCATTACCGTCGCGTATCTGACACTTATCAAAATGACAATCACAGAGGCACCGAGGAAAATCAAGATAACCGGAACAACAATTTCCCTGACGGATTTGTCTACCGTTTCGGAAGGTCTGTAAACGGAGATCATTCCGAAAACCGTGCCGTCCTCCCATATTATCGGTTTGAAATACGCGTAATAATTGGTATCAGCAATATTAACCTTGGTGTAAAAATGTGCTTCTGCCTCGTCTAAAACGTCCCTCTGAACAACGGTCGGTATTTCATTTAAAAGGACTCTCTCTCCTGCGCCGTCATCCAAGGTGGTGAGTAC
>JAILLZ010000171.1 GCA_024692885.1 Lachnospiraceae bacterium
CATCGCGGGGTCTGCCCTCCAGAAGTCTGGCTTTCTCCGGATATCCGAGAGATACCCACTTTTCCATCGCGTGACCAACCGTGTCATTCTCGATGATGATCTCTGTATCGTGAGCAATGATCTTTTCCATTCTGGTTCTTATCTTATTGATATCCGAAGTGGTAAGTTTTGCCCCGTCCAGATTGATATAGCTGTAGTATCCCTGATTGAGTGAATTGCCGATCGTCACATCAGCATCGCCGAAGACGCCGCGCACGGGCTTCATTTAAAAACTCCTCCTAAACATAATAACTTATGCACACTTTTCCGATTATAACCGTATTCGCTCAGTTTTTCAATATCTCATTAACATGTGAAAGATCGCATACTCTCATAGCAAATGCTGAATTTGAACACTTGGATTTAAAGGTTTCTATACATGAAAAGTCATTCCAGGTCCCGATAGGTATAACAAAAGGACAATCATTGTTTTCCAGGAAAAACATCATTCCGTCCCCGGCATGTGATTTCATCCTTGGATCCATAGGAACACAGGCAACGTCCAATTTTTCTTCGGAAAGCTTATTTACAGCCTTTTTGTAAGCTGAAGTCTCTCTTCCGTTTATCAGGTCTCCGACTCCTTCCCAATACCACAGGGCAAGATCACCGGCGTGATATATTTTTTTGCCTTCGCATTCCACCACAAAGGCAACTCCCATCTCGGTAGACTTGATGGTTTTAATTCTTAAATCTATGAATTTGTATTCCTTACCAAAATCAACCTTTAGGATCTTCCCATTAAAGTTCTTCTCAAAGAGTCCGGGTTTTTTACCGATTCCGACTGATGTATCAGCCACGATAAACACTCTGTCATTATTCTTTTGAATGTCCAAAATACATGGGTCGTAATGATCCTCATGATTATGGGAAACAAAGAAAAATATATCCTTATCATTAGGAAGTTCCGGTAACCTACCCTCAAATCCGAACTTATTATCCGATGAAACATAATCGAAAATCAGAACATGTTCCTCAAGCTCTATGTAAATACTGCTGTGGTGTATAAACTCTGTTTTCATAACTATCTCCAAACCAACTGTTTATATTGCAAATCATTTTTAATTAAGAAAAGTAAGCTGTTTCTCGACACATTTGATTACAGCTCTGTCATGCTTACCCGCGAATTCTCCGTCGGTATGGAATATCATCTTTTTTGCCAGGATAATCTCTGTCTCTTTTGAAGGAACAACACTTATACCCTTTATCCATTTACCTTTTCCCTTTGAAAGAATACCGAGGGAAATCAGTCCGCGGAATTTGCTTATGTTGTGGGCACTGATAAAATCCAGCTTTCCGTCATCATATTTTGCGTTTGGAGCCATTTTAACGCCTCCGCCCTCACATTGCTGGTTCATTGCAGCCATAAATATAAGCTTTCCGTATTTTTCTTCTTTATTTCCGTATCTTACAATGGCATTGACCGTACGCATGGAGAACAGCCTCAATACCGTAAGAACCAGATAGGTAGATTCTCCGATATGAAATCTGTTGAGAAAATCCTTTATCCTAGATTTCAAAGCAAAATAGCATACCTCTGCATCAAGTCCCATTCCACAGCTGATAGCAAATTTTCTTGAAGTGGAATCTGAAAAGACTATCTCACCGACATCACATTTATGAACTGTCTCACCGCAAAGAATTGTATTGAGATTTTCCATATGATCGTTTGATATACCCATACCTCTTGCGAGGTCGTTTCCTGAGCCTGCAGGAATGAGCCCCATTCTGAAATGGTCAAAATCTTTAATTGCATTGATAACCTCGTTAAATGTACCGTCACCACCGATAACAACGAGATTAATTGGTTCTCCCGCATATTCTTTCTCAATGGACTCAGTTATTTCCGATGCGTGGTTTTCGTATTCCGTACAAAAGCATCGATAGTCTATCTGCTGTAGCTTAAGAGCGCTTTCAATATCGCGCCATACATGTTTACATCTTCCGGAAGCGGAATTTAGATTTACCAAAAAATTAAACATTCTCTCTACCTTTTACCTTGTAATTAGTTTTTTTATTGTTAATATATTGAATTAGAAATCTTTAGGAGAAATAACGCAATGGAAAACACAAAACTGAAAAAAATAGTCAAACACAACACCGAAAGATCGATTATCTCTTTCGAGTATATATTCTTCGCACTACTCATTGGAGTAATAGTAGGTTTTGTATCCATAGCTTTCGGCCTGGGATTAAACTATGTAACCAAACTTCGTACAGCTCATCCTATGCTGATACTCGGCCTTCCCCTTGGTGGACTTATAATAGTAAGTCTGTATAAAATATGCAAAGACGAAAACGATACGGGAACCAACCTTGTACTTGCAGCCATCCACAGCAAGAACAGTATTCCTTTGAGAATGGCACCTCTTATCTTCGTTTCAACAATTATCACACATTTATTCGGCGGTTCCGCAGGTCGTGAAGGAGCCGCTCTTCAGATAGGCGGAAGTCTTGGAAACTATATCGCTCGTCTTTTCAAGCAGGATAATAAATCCTCCATCGTGCTTATAATGTGCGGAATGAGTGCAGCCTTCTCAACACTTTTCGGAACTCCGATGGCGGCAGCCATCTTCTCCATGGAAGTGGTAAGTGTCGGAATAATGCATTATTCCGCTCTTCTTCCTTGCGTAATCTCATCTTTTGTTGGGCATTACATTTCGGTAAAGCTTGGTCTTGCCGAAAGTCTTTTTCCAATAGCAGCCTTCCCTGCTTTGGGCATAAAAAATGCCATAATAGTATGTATTTTGGCATCTTTAGGTGCATTCGTAAGTATATTGTTTGTAATCAGTCTGAACGAGGCAAATGCTTTGTACAGTAAATACTTAAAAAACAAGTATCTGCGAGCATTTGTCGGAGGTCTGATTATCGTAATTCTGACCTTTGTTTTCCAAACTTACGACTACAATGGCACAGGTATTAACGTTATATCAAAGGCCTTGGACGGCAACACCCATACATTTGCATTTTTGTTTAAAATTCTTTTTACCGCAATAACACTTGGAGCCGGCTTTAAGGGTGGAGAAATCGTACCTTCATTTTTCATCGGCGCATCCTTTGGATGTCTGATGGGAAATATTGTTGGATTTGACCCCGAACTTTCAGCAAGCGTTGGTATGATATCCGTGTTCTGCGGTGTGACAAACTGCCCTATAACATCTTTGTTAATCAGCTTTGAGATGTTTGGATTTGAAGGAATGCCTTACTATCTTCTGGCCGTTGCCTTCAGCTATATGTGTTCCGGCTATTTCAGCCTTTATAAGGAACAAAAGATTATGTACTCCAAGTATCACACAACTTACATCAACAAAGATGCGGATTAATCGTTGTTATTTTCAAGAATAATTTCCAAATCATCTTCAACCGAAATTTCAGATTCATTGGCATCAATCTTTATATTCGGATCATTTTTCTTTGCAAGTGCCAAAAGCTGATTCCAAAGCATATGTACACTCTGTGTAACCATTGAATCGGCTTTTACACTGTAAGGAAACAGCGTTCTCAGATTGAAATATCTGATTCCAAGCGGTGGAAAAAATACGAAAGTCGTGGTGTGACATTCGGAACCACTTGTCCTAATCATCTCGTATGTAATCATATTAAATGCAGGATCAACATCTTCGGTAAAATAGTTGACATAACACTCATCAATTGTCCACTCTACCCCGTCATCATCTGTTTCGGTGTATTTATTCTCATTATACTCAGTAGTCTGAACCTGAATATCCCACTTGATTTTCCCCTTTGATGTCTCATCCATCAATAATTTGAATTTACGTACAAGCTCCTCTTCTCTCATATGCCATCTCCTATTGTATAATATTTATGATCTAGGGGTCAAAAGACACATGCCGCATGCGGCATTGCGGCCTTTGCACAAGAAATCGTTCTGCCAAGCTTGCTTGGCGAAACGATTCTTTGTGCAAAGTGCACATGCGATTTCATCGCATGGCACTTTTGACCCCATAATTATTTAATACTCTTTCCTTTCAGTTTCGAAAGCACAAACAACAAATCTATTTTCCTCACCGTAGCAGGTGGAAAGACAAACCACATTGTTTTCGATGGAAGGTACTTCTTCATAATGCGCAAATGATTTATCCGAAATATAATTAAGGATCTCATCATACTCACTGTTTCTTTCAAAGCCAACTCTGTACAACACAGTGTCTTCCGCATCCGTTGTAAAATATGAAAACACCTTATATCTTATTGCATATTCCGGAGTATATATGGTGAAACAGTTGTTTGATTCAGCGTATTTTTCATCACTGATATACTTTTTAAGCTTTCCAAACATGGATCCG
>JAILLZ010000179.1 GCA_024692885.1 Lachnospiraceae bacterium
TTTATGGAGTTTTCCGACCATCTTCCGGTAACTATTTTTCCAAGTCTGTAATCCGTATAGAGATGCCCCAGTTCGATACAGATAGCCTTTCTGTGATCCTCCGGAGTCTTAACATATCTCGTATCCGAATCTGCGGAAGCACTTACCGTAACCTCTGTCTGCCACAGATTGCTCTTTAAAATAATTCTCCCGAAGTTCACACCCGGATGCATTTTATCTGCGCAGATAACCATCGGAAGATAACAGGTCATTCCGATAAAATCTGCCTCAGTAATGACATCCTTGGAAAACTCGATAAAAGGAGCATCTGAATTAATCTTTATACTGACACAGCCCCATGTATTCCTGCTTATCTCCACTATTTCACTGCAATTGTCTGTCAGGGAGTTGTACTCAAATTCCCTTCTGGGGCAATACAGTTCTATACTTTTTTTTAATCCTGATTCCACCAGAAATTCTTCGATGTTTGACGTGCCTCTGTTCGGCCCTTTCAGAGCGTCGTAGAGGTTTCTGATATGTTCATCCTCATTTTTAATGACATGATGAAAATACGAAGAATAAAAGATTTTTACAGCCTCGCCCGAATAGTCTTTATATAGGTTTACAAAATCATCGAGATTTTTGATATTTCCGACAGATGAGCCCGCGCGTGGATTTAAAACAGACACAGCAAAAGAAAGGTTATATTCTCCATGGTCGGAAACTATAAAAAAGTCTCCCTTAAGAACATCACCTTCGTTTAAACCAGAACTGTTAAATTCGTACCGGATTGTAATCTTTCTGCCGTCAAAAACGGGAGTTAAACACTCCATACGTGGCATGGAGGAATATACATTCCCCCTGACCACATCATCCGTTTCGGAGTGGAAAGAAAACTCACCGGAGACCATACCTCCCTCGAGCACCTCCAGATTGATCTTGTCCTGAGACATTATAAGAGACGAATTCTTATAAGCAATCTTTCCGTGAGCGAGCTCCCTAATCCGCTTACGCAAACCTACATATACCTCTCCAATAGTTTTTACTTCTTACTCAAATACTCGTCGATGCCCTTTGCAGCAACCTTTCCCGCACCCATTGCGAGAATAACGGTAGCAGCCCCCGTTACGGCATCTCCACCGGCGTAAACGCCGTCTTTAGAAGAAGCTCCGCTGTCTTCATTTACGATAATGCAGCCTCTTCTGTTTACTTCAAGCCCCTTTGTTGTAGAAGAAATCAACGGATTCGGAGAAGTTCCAAGTGACATAATTACCGTGTCAAGATCAAGTGTAAATTCACTTCCCGGTATCTCGTGAGGGCTTCTTCTTCCTGACTCGTCAGGCTCTCCAAGCTCCATCTTGATACAGGTCATTCCTGATACCCATCCGTCTTCGTTTACAAGAATCTCCGTCGGATTGCAAAGAAGGTGGAAGGTAATTCCCTCCTCTTTTGCATGGTGAACTTCCTCAACTCTGGCAGGAAGCTCTGCCTCACTTCTTCTGTAGACGATAAATACTTCCGCACCGAGCCTTAAAGCTGTTCTTGCAGCATCCATAGCTACATTTCCGCCACCTACAACAGCAACCTTTTTACCTTTCATGATAGGTGTGGCATAATCATCGAGATTTGCCTTCATAAGGTTGTTTCTTGTAAGAAATTCGTTTGCAGAGAATACTCCGTTTGCCTGTTCTCCCGGAATTCCCATAAATCTAGGCAATCCCGCACCTGAGCCTATGAATACGGCCTCAAAACCTTCTTTTTCGATAAGCTCATCTATAGTAACAGACTTTCCTACAACAACATTTGTCTCTATTTTAACACCAAGTGACTCAACATTGCTAACTTCTTTTGCAACAACTTCGTCTTTTGGAAGACGGAATTCAGGAATACCGTAAACAAGTACTCCTCCTGCCTTCTGAAGTGCCTCGAATACTGTTACATCGTATCCCATTTTTGCCAAATCTCCGGCACATGTAAGACCTGAAGGGCCGGATCCTATAACAGCGACCTTCTTGTTTTTCTTCACAGATGTATTCTGAGGTTTGATATTATTGTTTCTTGCCCAATCGGCAACAAATCTCTCGAGCTTTCCGATGGCAACGGCTTCGCCCTTAATGCCTCTTACACATTTTCCCTCGCACTGGCTTTCCTGAGGGCATACACGTCCGCATACTGCAGGAAGTGAAGAAGACTCGCTGAGGATTGCATAAGCTTCCTCAAACTTCTTTTCTTTAACTGCCTGAATAAATCCCGGAATATTTATATTTACCGGACATCCTTTTACACAGAGAGGATTTTTACAGTTCAGACAACGCTCTGCTTCTCTCACTGCTTCCTCTTCGTTATATCCCAAACAAACCTCATCGAAGTTTGTAGCTCTTACTTTTGCATCCTGCTCTCTTACAGGAACTTTTGTCATCTGATCCATCTTAGTTTCCTCCGCAATTTCCGCATCCGCCGTGGTGAGTATCTCCCTCTTCAAGCTTCAGCATCGCTCTTCCTTCTTCCGTCTTATAGATTGTCTGACGCTTCATAGCCTGATCAAAGTCAACAAGGTGTCCATCAAATTCAGGACCGTCTACACATGCAAATTTAACCTCGTCTCCCACCATAAGTCTGCAGGCTCCACACATTCCCGTTCCGTCTACCATAATTGGGTTCATAGAAACAACGGTAGGAATTCCAAGTTCTTTTGTAAGCTTACAAACAAACTTCATCATAATCATCGGACCGATAGCTATACACAAATCGTATGTCTTCCCCTCATCCACAAGTTTCTGAAGCTGATTTGTTCCCATTCCGTGGAATCCGTAAGATCCGTCATCTGTAGTAACATAAAGGTTTGTAGCAACCTTTCTCATATCATCTTCTAAGATAAGAAGATCCTTTGTCTTTGATCCCATGATGACATCGCAGTCCACTCCATGTTCATGAAGCCATTTTACCTGAGGGTAGACAGGCGCTGTTCCAACACCTCCTGCGATAAAAACAATCTTCTTTTTCTTTAAACTCTCAATATCTTCATTTACAAGTTCCGATGGCTGTCCCAACGGACCTACAAAATCGGTAAAGCCGTCTCCCACGTTAAGCTCGGTCATTTTTGTTGTGGATGCTCCCACTGACTGAAAAACTATGGTTACGGTTCCTTTTTCTCTGTTATAGTCGCAGATTGTGAGCGGAATTCGTTCCCCTTTTTCTCCGTCTATTACAATAACAAACTGACCCGGCTCGCAGTTAGATGCCACTCTCGGCGCTTCAACTTCCATAAGATAAATCTTATCTGCGAGTTTTTCCTTTTTGATGATGGAATACATGTTTACCTCCTAAATCTTATATGTAATAAATCTACTGAATAGTTCTGGCTGCCACGTCGGCGTAATTGCCGAATTTATAACCGTTAGCCTTTGCCTGATCAATGAAATCTCCAAGAATTTCGGCATTGGTTTTTGACTGTGCGTGTAATAAATATATGGCACCCGGATGAAGCTTTGAAATCAATTTATCCAAAGATTCTGAACTATCCGGTTGATTGTTGACATTATAATCAAGATACGAAAAGCTCCAAAATACGCTTCTGTAACCGCAGTTATTTACAGTTGCCAATGACTGCTCTGAAAATTTTCCCTCAGGGAATCTAAACAAAAACATATTGTAGCCAAAGTTTTCGCTTATATAATCGTGGTTTTCCATTATTTCATTTTTTTGTTCCGAAAGGGTTTCCGAAGGCAACCCGTTGGATGGGTATGACGTGGAATAATTTCCCAAGACATGACCGCTGTTTATAATGTTTTTGACAATCTCGGCATTATCCTCGGCATAGCTTTTTGTAACAAAAAAAACGGCCTGGACTCCCTTTTCATTCAGAGTGGAAATAATATCTTCGGTGCAACCGTACTCGTATGTTGCATCAAAAGTCAGATACAGTGTTTTGTCCTGCCCGTTATCAACATAAAAATCCGCATTATAGCTTCCGTATTTGGAATTGTACTCTGTGCAGGCTGTAGGAATATTGTTGGAATCCGAATTGCTTCCCTGTGCCCAATTTAAAGCAGTGCTGCTAAGTGATGAAACATCATCAATAGCAGCATAATTAAGTATCATACCAGTATAAGAAGACTGTGACGTCTCTGTTTCCGAAGAAGACTCTGTCTCGGTATTTGTTTCTTCGGTGTTACTCTCTGCTCCCTCACCATGGTAGGTATTGTAGCATTCCAAAATAGCATTTGCTATGGCAGAAGCGTAATTGTCTAGATTCTGATCATAAAGAGTGTTATCTTCCTCATAGTTCATAAAGCCAAGCTCTATAAGCACCGCAGGCATATTTGTGTTTCTTAAAACATAATATCCTCCGTCCGAATCGCTCTCGGAACCGGTCTTTAATCCCCTGTCTCTTGTACATCCCACTCCAACCACGGCATTGTGGACGAGAGTTCCAAGTGTAGTCGTCTCATCGTTTTCCGTCGAACCGTTTATCCAGGTTTCTATACCGTTTCCCGGACCTGAATTTCTGTGCAGCGAAATAAAATAAGTAGCATCGGAATTGTTGGCGGTTGTTACCCTTTCCTCAAGGAACGTCTTTACATCCTCCGTATGAGTCATCACAACGCCTATATTAAGGGCCTCAAGGTCCTCCTTGAGCTTCAGGGCAAGATTCATATTGTCAACAGCCTCTTCTCTGCCGTTATCCTGATTTCCCCTGTCTATTCCTCCGTGTCCGGGATCGACACAGACTGTGAAAAGAACTCCGCTTTCCTCCTCGGTTTCCTGCTCGGTTGTCTCCTCGGTAGAAGCCGTCTCAGTGTCGGATATCGCATCTTCCAGTTTCTCGGAAAGGTCGGATAAAAGGTTTATACCGTCTATCTTCTTCTCAACGACTCCGATTCCCCACAAAACGCAAAGAAGCACGGCAAAACAGCAGGCCCATTTTATAAGGGCCCGTATCTTGTATGCCGTGCTTTTTTTCTTTTTTGTAACTATTGTTTTTTTGCCGTTTTTATCTACATGATAGTATTTCAATTTATAAGTCCATCCTTAAGAGAAATAAACCAGCTCATCTTTTGGCTGTTCTGCCTTTTCAATACTTATAGGATAAAGAACCGGTCCCTTTCCTCTGTATTCCTTGGCAAACTCCACATGAATCTCAGCAGTAATATTGATCCATGATTTATGAGGAATCTCGGCTTCCTTCTCATATTTGCACTTAAAACCTATGAACTGAATGTCTTCCACACAGCAGGTCATGGCAAATCTCCCCGGAACCATAAGTCCCTTCTTAAGCTTATCAGGATTGTATACCAATGCTAAAAATCTGATTTTCTTGCCATCATATTTCTTTGGATTATCCTGGCAATCCATAAACCAAAGAGCGTAGTCGGCATCTGTGATGTCTATTATATCCGCATTAAGGTCAAAAGGAAGCTCCTCTTCTCTCTCATCTATACTTCCGTCCTCAAGTTCATAAACTATCTGAGCACGTCTGTTTGTCTGCTTGATGTTTGCTCTGAATTTTGCTCTCGGAGTGTTTAATGTACATCTGTTGAAAATTACTACATCAGCATCAAAAAACTGCTCCTGCATCATGGCACGCATATTCTGCATGTACATCTCAAATGTGGATGCATCTACAGTACAGAGGCTCTGCACCAGAACCCATCCCTCAGGGAGTTTTCTCTCATGGAACGTCTCAGCTCCCCAGGTTCCGTTGAACTCAATGAAAACCTGATCCGGAAGATACTGCAGATTTATGTTTTTCAATAATTCGTCGGTGAAATCCTCCTCTTTCTCAACATAGAGAATCTTTGTGCCGACTTTGGCCATTTCAGCCTCATCATATTCCTCATCACCGTCCTCGCAAACGATGAGAAGAGATTTTCCTTCTCCGGCAAAACCGTCACCTATAAGTGTCTGCTTAACAAGTGAGGTCTTACCGCTATCCATGAAACCTGTAAATAAATATACCGGTATTTCTTCCATATATAAAACCTTTCTATTAAATCAAGCCAAAAAGCTTTGACATTTCTTCGTCGTCGATACCGGTTCCGATAACGCAAAGTCTTCCGGTATAATCCGGTTCACCTTCACGGATTTCGTACTCACCCGGAACCATATCAAAGTAAATCCATCCGCCGTTAACATCCTGAACCATTCCCTTAGCTCTGAGGACATTGCTGTACTTATCATCATCGGCGAGTGCTTTCAATACTTCCTCAATCTTCTCCTTAGTGAACTTACGAGGAGTCTCCTTGCCCCAGCTGTCGAAGATATCGTCAGCATGATGGTGATGATGCTCGTGGTCGTGGTCATGATCATGCTCGTGATCGTGGTCATGATCATGCTCATGGTCGTGGTCATGATCATGCTCATGGTCGTGGTCGTGACGATGCTCATGATCGTGGTCATGATCATGCTCATGGTCGTGGTCGTGATGATGCTCATGATCGTGATCATCGTGATCATGGTGATGATGTGCATGCTCTTCAGCATCTCTGTCTGCTTCAGCCTCAGCCAAAACCTTAATCTCAAGGTTATCCTGTCCTTCTATAACCTTAAGGATTGCGTCTCCCGCAATATCCTCCCAAGGAGTCGTAATGATAGCAGCCTTAGGATTGAGCTTCTGCATCTCACTTACGGTATTCTCGAGAAGTTCATCTTTTATATCTGATGTACGGCTCAAAACTATGGTAGTTGCATAAGCAATCTGGTTGTTGAAGAATTCTCCGAAAGCTCTCATCTGCTTAGAAGCCTTCTTTGCATTAACGACAGCAACAAGTCCGTTGAGTTTTACATCCGCCTCTCTCTCAAAATCGAGAACTGATTTCATAACGTCTGAGAGTTTACCTACTCCGGATGGCTCAATGATGATTCTGTCAGGATGATATGTATCAAGCACCTCATGAAGGCTCTTTGCAAAATCTCCAACGAGTGTACAGCAGATGCATCCGGAATTCATCTCTGTAATCTGAATTCCCGAATCCTTCAAAAATCCGCCGTCGATACCAACTTCACCGTACTCGTTTTCAATAAGAGCAACTTTTTCTCCCTTGAAAACTTCTTCGAGAAGCTTCTTAATAAGAGTTGTCTTGCCGGCTCCAAGGAAACCGGAAATAATATCAATTTTAGTCATTTTTATTCCTTCTTTCTGTCTAAAAATGTTATCTTTAGGTAGTTTTTTTGTCAAGGCTTAGAGGCTTCTACATTCTCTCAGGGGCTTCAAATCCAAGAAGGTCGATACACTGCTCCAAAACACCTCTTGTAAGCTCAAGAAGCGCTATGTAAGAAGACTGTCTTGCCTTGTCTTCCTCTCCCATAATCTTTGTCTCATGATAGAAATGATTGAAAGCATTTGAGAGTTCATAAATATATGCACAAATCTTATGAGGTGCAAGCTCTGAATATGCAACATCTATAGCAGGAGCATACTTTGTAAGGGCAAGCATAAGCTCTTTCTCGCTGTCTGTCTTCGGTGCTAAAAGCGCTCCCTTTTCAATCTTTCCGCCATTAGCGGCATACTTTGAAAGGATAGACTTGATTCTTACTATTGTATAGAGAATATATGGTCCTGTGTTTCCCTCAAATGATGTAAATCTGTCGATATCGAAAATGTAATCCTTTGAAGCCTGATTTGAGAGGTCACCGTACTTGATAGCTGCAAGTGCAACAGTTTTTGAAGTAGCTTTTGCTTCCTCTTCGCCCATGGTATTGTTCTCGGAGATTTTCTTTAACATCTCTTCGTTTATTGATGCAAGAAGGTGCTCAAGTCTCATGACTCCGCCCTCTCTTGTCTTGAAAGGCTTTCCATCCTTGCCGTTCATTGTACCGAAACCAAGGAAGGTAAGCTTTGTATCCTTATTTACGATGCCTGTTTTCTTTGCGCATCTGAATACCTGAATGAAATGAAGTTCCTGTCTCTTATCAACGACATAAATAACTTCGCTAGGCTTGTAGTCTCTCTCTCTCCAAACGAGAGTGGCAAGGTCTGTTGTATCATAGAGTGCAGCACCGTCTGATTTTAAAATCATGCAAGGAGGAATCTCCTTAGTATCACTCTCTTCCTTTACATCTACTACCAAAGCGCCATCGCTCTCGTAAGCGAAGCCATCTCTCTTCATCATCTCTACCATCTCAGGAATGTATGGATCAGCATCGGACTCACCCTTCCAAAGATCAAATGAGACATTGAGGTTCTCATAGTTTTTCTTAAGATCTGTAACAGAGACATTTAATATGTGACCCAAAAGTGCTCTGTATCCAGGCTTACCCTTCTGAACTTCAACTGTTGCCTTAAGCGCAGCATCCTTATATTCAGGATCCTCCTTAGATTTTGCACTGGCTGTAGGATAAATCTCCTCAAGCTCTGCTATTGTAAACGGAGCCTCTGTAGGATATTCACCTGTGTAGCTGTCATCAAAGTATACAAGCTCAGGCTTTCTAAGCTTAAGCTCGGTGATGATGAGTCCCATCTGAAGTCCCCAATCTCCAAGATGAACGTCACCAATGACATTGTCTCCTTTGTATCTTAAGATTCTCTTTACACTCTCACCGATGATGGCTGAACGAAGATGTCCGACATGAAGAGGCTTAGCCACGTTAGGGCCACCGAAGTCGAGCATGACTGTTCTCTTGTCAGCCACGTCTTCAACGCCGTACTTCTCATCATTTTCCATATCTGTAATGTAATTTTTAACAAATTCTCCTGAAAGAATGATATTTAAAAACCCGGGCTTTACGCTCTCCACGCTCTCAAACATGGAATTGGATTTCAATTCTTCCGCCACTTCGTCAGATATCATAAACGGAGCCTTCTTATATACCTTGGCTGCGGCAAGTGCACCATTGCACTGATATTCACAAAGATCCGGTCTGTTTGAAAGTGTAACCTTACCGTAGTTTGCGTCATATCCCTTTTTCTCAAAGGCAGACATCACTTCCGCGCTTATGACATCGATTATTTTTTTCATATATGAACAACTCCTTTTAACTAAAGTACTCTTAACAAAAGAAAACCAGTATAATCTCAATTTATCACCTTGAGATTATACCAGTTTCTAATTCTACCACAATAACCTGTTATTTAAAATTACTTATTTTATATCTTTGGATTTTTTATATTTCTTTAATATTATGAGAAAAAGTTCTCCGCGAGATTGACTTCCCCGACTGCTACTACATGTCCAGTCATAAAGACATCTCCGTTTTCAGCTATCTCTATCTGCATGTCTCCACCGGGCATCTTTACGTTTACCACTCTGTCTGTGAGACCCATCTTAAATGCTGCACATGCTGCCGCACATGCTCCGGTTCCCGATGAAGGAACGTATCCCTCACCTCTTGCATAGTTCTCTACCGAAAGTGTATCTCTTGAAACAACCTTCATGAGCTCCATGTTTATTCTGGTTGGGAAATAATCCGCATTCTCAACGTATGGTCCAAGCTCCTCAGCACATCCTTTTGAAACATTTTCCGTCATGATAACGCAGTTTGGAGTTCCGATTGAAAGACATACTGCATTGTACATATCACCATTGAACTGCAACGGCTCGGTCTTCATATCTTCTTCCGGCGTCTCAATCTTGTTTCCGATAGCAAAGAATGATGCTTTGCCCATGTTTACTTTAAGTGTCTCTCCGTTTTCATCCAAATATTCAACTTTTACAATACCTGCAGTTGTATGCACATCCACAGATTTTCCGGTCACATAGCCCTCATCTTTTAAATATCTGGCAAAGATACTTATAGCATTTCCGCCCTGCTCAGCCTCGCTTCCGTCTGAGTTAAATATCTTTAAGCTTATCTTGTCTCCATCTATAAATGGTCCATAGAGTATACCGTCAGCACCTACTCCGTATTTTCTTCGGCACATCATCTCTATGTATCTGTCCTGAAGCTTTATGTCATTTTTCTTTGGATCTAAAATAAGATAATCATTTCCTAGTCCATGATATTTCTTCAATGTAATAGTATTCATATTCATTCCTCCGCATACAAGTCCCAAAATATGTTATATTCATTCTAACTCATTTTTTTCATCATAACAGTGCATTTATTGCTTATCATATTGCAAAAAGTGCTATAATATGTCTAGAAGGAAATCAATAAGAATAATCAAACTAACAATTCAATTAAACCGAGGAAATATGAACGAAAACAGCAACTGGCTTGTTTCCAATCCGGAAGAGGAAAAATTCAAACAACTTACAAATCAGAACAAGAGCGGATACTTAAACGAGAATTTCCACCTCTTTTATATAAAAGATAAAAGGGAAATATCTTTCGATTACCACTATCACGACTTTCACAAGATAGTCGTTCTTTTACAAGGGAATGTCACCTATGAAATAGAAGGAAAAAGCTACGAGCTGAAGCCTTACGATATGCTTCTTGTGCCAATGCATAAGATACACAGGCCAAACATTGACTCATCCTCTACCTATGAGAGGTATGTAATATGGATATCAAACGATTATCTTTCGTCATTAGCAGATGACCGTTTTACGAATAAAGTTACAAACAACTCTGATAGTGCTCTCACAAAAACCACCGGCAAAGCTTATTACAATAACATTCTCGAGAAATCTTTGATTCGAACGGAAAAAGAAAAGGCAGAGGAATACATTGAACTTTTAAAAAAAGCATACCTTGCTGAGCAGTCCGACAGTTTCGGTTCAAAGAGGCTCTCTGCCTCGTATATGGATCAGTTCATCATCCTTCTTTCAAGATTTGTTTCTTCGCCTGATTTTAAGGAAGATGCCTCGTCCATCTACTACAACAAAAAGATAGAACAGATTATCCAGTATATAAATGCAAATCTAACCGACAACCTTTCAAATGAAGAGCTGTCCAAAATCTTCTACCAAAGCAAGTACCATCTCATGCACATGTTCAAGAAAGAAACAGGCTACACGCTCCATGCCTATATAAAAGAAAAGAGATTAATCCTTGCGGCCAATCTTTTAAAAGAAGGTTATCCTGTAAGTGACGTTTGGGATATGGCAGGTTTTAGCGAATATTCCACCTTCCTACGAGCTTTTAAAAGCAAATACAAAAGATCACCTTCGTCCTTTTAATAGCTATTATTAATGGCAAAAAAAATAGGAGTATATGACTCCTATTTTTGTTTTAGTTATTAAAGATGTCTTTTACGGCAGCTTCTCTGTCTTTCATGATTTCTGCCATTCTTGCAAGGGTCTCATCATCTGCCTCTACCTTACCGTAAAATGCTGACGGTGGAAGTTCCTCACTGTATTCAGGATATCCTTCGAGCGCAACCTTAGGAATTTTCTTTTCTTCCTTCACCTCTTGGGCCGGTGCTTCTTCAGGCGCAGTCTCATCCTGTCCCGCAACTTCGTCCATTGTCATGTAATGAACGTTATAGCTTTTTATGACACTCTTGCTTAGAAGGTCCTGTAAATCTCTTTCATCGATCTTATCTCTCATAAGATCAGCCCCCTATCATTTTCTGGAGTTTTTCAAAAACTCAGGTATCTTTATATCTACCGGAGCAACTGTGCTCTCAGGCTGAGGTGGTCTTGTAACTCCTATCGGGCTAACAGGTGTTTTTGGCTGTGTAGCAGCTGTCTGAGTAGGAGTAACAGATACTCTTGGCTGAGGAATGCTTGTTGTAGGTGCAGGTGCAACAGGCTTTCTTGTGTTAAGTGTGTTTCCCTGGTAAACAAGTTTCGGCTGAATAGATCTTCCGATAACACTGCCTTCAAGTCCGGTTGCAATAACGGTGATAGTAGCCTCGTCTGTCATAGACTCATCATACTTAGCACCAAATATGATATTTGCATCGTCTCCGGCAAGTTCCTGAACATAACTTGCAGCATCGTTCGCATCCATAAGTGAGATATCACCGGAAATATTGATGATA
Organism: Lachnospiraceae bacterium; assembly: GCA_024692885.1. GTDB lineage: Bacteria > Bacillota > Clostridia > Lachnospirales > Lachnospiraceae > JAILHT01. The sequence continues at coordinate 11,849 of JAILLZ010000179.1, forward strand.
ACATGGCTTGCTCCGTTGATGGTTGTCTCAAGGAGTGGGCTTTCAACTGCAATCTTAACAGCTTCAAGAGCCTTCTCATCACCCTTGGCACTTCCGATACCGATATGAGCCATACCCTTGTCCTTCATAACTGTCTGAACATCGGCAAAGTCGAGGTTGATAAGTGCAGGGAGATTAATAAGATCTGTAATTCCCTGAACAGCCTGCTGAAGAACTTCATCTGCCTTCTTTAATGCTTCCGGCATAGACGTATGTCTGTCTACAATCTCAAGCAATTTATCGTTTGGAATAACAATCAGAGTATCTACACACTCGCGAAGTCTTTCAACACCGTTTGTAGCATTGATAGCTCTCTGCTTTGCTTCAAATTTGAATGGTTTTGTTACAACTCCGACTGTAAGGATACCCTGATCCTTTGCAATCTTTGCAACTACAGGAGCTGCTCCCGTACCGGTACCGCCACCCATTCCGCAGGTAACAAATACCATGTCTGCTCCTTTTACTGCCTCCGCAAGCTCTTCTGCGCTCTCCTCAGCTGCCTTCTGTCCAATCTCAGGCTGGGCTCCCGCACCGAGTCCTTTTGTAAGTTTCTCACCAATCTGAATGAGAAGCGGTGCCTTGCAAAGTGTGAGTGCCTGCTTATCTGTGTTTATTCCGATAAACTCTACACCCTCAATATTTTCATCTATCATTCTGTTTACAGCATTATTACCGGCGCCACCGACTCCGATAACAATGATTTTAGCATTTGAATCCGTCTCTGCAGTCCTTATCTCTAACAAGGGTTAGTCCTCCTTTTTCATATTTCTCATAACCTATACTATATATTTAGATATAATCGTCTTCATTTAAACATAAAAACCTAAATATTATATTATTAGTTTTACCTAAAATAATCAACCGAAAAATCAGTTTTTTTAATCTATATTCTCCTCTCGGAAAATGATGTTTTTGTTGTCCGTAGACCAGTCTTCAACATGCAGTGTTCCGGTCTTTCCCTCAAGGTCCGGGAGTATCACCGGAAGCCTCATTATCTTCTCGGTCAGATTGGTTCCGTCACCAAGAAGAACTTTTATCGTGTCATACCGCAACGTAATGTTGTTAGACGAATCAAAAGTGATGGTATTCGGAACAACCTCATATTTTTTCAAAGCCTGGGTACACACAAGGACCTCTTTTAATATATCGTCATTTTCGATTGGAAGCTTTTCGTAGAGAACTACTTTATCGCAGCCAAGGCCGTCGATTCTCGGTATACCATCTATAAGTTCACCGGAGGTTTCGATAACAAAACCATCCTTGTCAAAATAGGCATTTTGATCGGTGCTTGATATGTATATATAGCCTATACTGCCTTTCTCATATACTTTGATATGTACAGTATGCGGATTGTCCAGAGAAATCTCCATTAGATCCACAAAAGGTATGGCCTCTTTTTTTGCAAATTTTGACTTAAACAACACGTAAAGCGAATTCCACGAGTACTTGTCATCCAATGCCAGTTCCTGAATCTGCTTTGTACTGTACAGCTCGTTTCCTTCCACAACAACGTTCTTTACCGTAAAAACGTTCCAGATTATGAGAAAGGCTGCAAACAGTATAAACAAAACGGCAAGCATGATTATCAGAATCCGTTTTCGTCTTCTGCTTTTCTTTCTTTTCTCTTTTATCATAATTAAAAACCAATTATTCCGAAGTTGTCAGTTTTATCTGTTTTGCCACATTCAAAGCCAATCCCATTTCCGCCAAAAGTATGGAAACAGATGTACCTCCGTAGCTTATAAACGGCAAGGTAATACCGGTATTTGGAATAGTGTTTGTTACAACCGCTATATTCAAAATAACCTGAATGGCTATGTGGGCAAGTATTCCGCTGACTATAAGTGCGCCGTAGAGGTCATTTGCGTTGGTTGCAATAACCATAAAACGCCACAGAAGCAACAGGTACAACAAAATAACGCAAATCGCACCGAAAAGTCCCAATTCCTCACAGATGATGGAAAAGATCATATCGTTCTGTGCTTCGGGAAGATATCCGAGCTTCTGCATACTCTCTCCAAGACCTTTTCCAAACAAACCGCCGGAACCAATGGCATATAGTCCCTGAAGTATCTGGTATCCCTTGGAATAATCCTCAGGATGAAGCCATATTTTTATTCGTTCAAGTCTGTATCCCGCAGTGAGCAGAAAGCCACCACTCAAAGCCACTCCTATCGCAATAACCATAACGAACGGAAGGTATTTCGGACTGGATACAAATATAATCACAAAAGTAATTCCAAGAATAATTATCGCCGTACTCAGGTTGTTTAAAGCAATTACGCCGGTAATAGGGATGACAAAAGCAAACAGCTTTACAATCGTCCTCCAGTCATCCATTTTTTTCGGAATCTTGTTTATCACGGCAGCCAAGAAGATAATAATGGCAATCTTTGCAATCTCCGAAGGCTGGACTGACATGCCTCCTATGTATATCCATCTGGTGGAACCGTTGTATGCTTTTCCTCCTATAAGAACGTAGAGACAAAGCGCAAAGGAAACAACGTAAGCCACGAAGCTTAGTTTCATCCAAAAATGATAGTCCACAAAGGAGAAAAACAGCATGGCCGAAAATCCCAGCATTGCGGCTTTCATCTGCTTTCTTAAGAAATAAGCAGAGTTTCCGTACTTGATAGCGGCAGTGTAAGAACTGGTGCTGTAAAGCATAACAAGCCCGAACCCAACCAGGAATATGATTATAAACAGAAGCGTATAATCAAAGAATTTGTATTTTTTTTCTTTTTTATTCTTTTGGATGGCTTCAGACATAACTCCTACTCTCCTACATGTTTCTTACAAGCTCTTTAAAAATTCTGCCCCTCTCCTCATAGTTGTCAAACATTCCCCAGCTGGCGCAGGCCGGTGAAAGTAATACTGCCTCTCCGGCTTTTGCATTGTCATGGCAGTATGAAACCGCCTCCTCAAAAGTATCAAAAAGCACAACGTCGTAAAAACCGTGACGATTTGCACATTCTTTTATCTTCTCTTTGGTCTGTCCGATAAGCACAAGCTTTTTAACCTTGCCGTCAAAAGCTTCTATCCACTCGTCATACTCGGACTGCTTGTCATAACCGCCTCCAATGAGATAAGTCGGTCTAACCATGGCTTTGATTCCCTGGATAGCCGCGTCCACATTGGTCCCCTTGGAATCGTTGTAATAAGTAACTCCATCTACTTCTTCCACAAACTCAATTCTGTGTTCAACGGCTTTGAAACGTTTTACTGTGTCCACGATTACGTTCATAGGCACACCAAAGCTCTCTGCCATTGCCATGGCAGCCATGATGTTTTCATAGTTATGATTTCCGAGCAGACTTGTCTCGCTTACCTTCAACAAAACTTCCCTTTTGCCCGCTTTTGAGCGGATAATGTTTTCTCCCTCGAGGTAATATCCGTCTTCAAGTTCAGTCTTTGATGAGAAATACACAACATTTATATCAAGTGTCTTTCCGAATTCTTTCAACACAGGGTCTTCATAGTTTAAAACCACTGTTTCTGATCCGCTCTGATTTTTGGTTATGCTCTCCTTGCAGGCAATATAGTTTTCCATCGTGTGATGTCTGTTCAGATGATCCGGTGTGATATTCAAAATCGCTGATACAGCAGGATGGAAATCCACTGCAGTCTCAAGTTGAAAGCTGCTTATCTCGGCAACCGTAACAGTTTTGTCTGTCATCGTAGCTGCCTCGGTTGTGTAAGGAATACCGATATTTCCGACAACACGAACATCGTCGAAATAAGCTTTCATTATTTCTCCAACCAAAGTTGTGGTTGTTGTCTTTCCGTTTGTACCTGTAATTGCAATAATCTTTCCTGCAGAAAATCTGTAAGCAAGCTCGATTTCTCCCCAGATAATGCAACCTCTTTCCTTGAGATTCTCAACAAAAGGAAGGTCAACAGGAACACCCGGACTAAGAACAGCTATATCTAAGTTTTCCATAACATTTTCAGGAATGTTTCCCAAATAGATATCGCATGCAGAAAACTCTTCATGCTCGTTTTTTAATTTAAGAGCATCCAGATTTTCATTTCCATCGTACAAAACAAAATTTAGGCCCTTACTTTTAAGAAGTCCGGCAGCTGCAACTCCGCTCTTTCCGGTACCGACTACAAGAAACTTTTTTCCTTCAAATTCCATTTTCTTACTCCAACCTTTAAATATAATCCCGCTTTACATAGCCGCATAAGCAAGCAAAGCCAAAAGAACAGTAACTATTGAAAAAATGGCAACAACCTTGGTCTCTGACCATCCGCCAAGCTCAAAGTGATGGTGGATAGGTGCCATTCTGAATACTCTCTTACCGTGTGTTGCCTTAAAATATGATACCTGAATGATTACAGACAACACTTCCAAAAGGTAGATAAATCCGACAATAATGATAAATAACGGCATATTCAGCATATAAGCTGTTCCTGCAACAAATCCGCCAAGCGCAAGGGAGCCTGTATCACCCATGAATACTTTGGCCGGAAAAACGTTGTGTACCAAAAAGCCCATGAGAGCTCCTACTACAATAAGACAGAGCACGTCAACCTCTGAGCCGAGTCTGTAAGCTGCAAAAGAAAAGAAAGCAGCCACAACGATAGTCACACTGGTAGCGAGTCCGTCAACTCCGTCTGTAAAGTTTGTTCCGTTTACGGTTCCTATTACCGCAAAGAAAAGTATCGGGATAGCAAGCCATCCTATGGATACGGTGTATCCGCCCATAAAAGGAACCATGATATCCAGAGAAACAGAGGTGTAATTTGTCATATAGAACGCAAACACACCGGTCACAATTATCTGCAGAATCATTTTCTGCCATGCCAAAAGTCCGTCCGATCTCTTTAAAACGACCTTGAGATAGTCGTCAATAAAACCGATGATTCCGAATCCGATGGTAAGTATTACCACAGGAATAATCTCCGGATTTGATCCCATGTAAAATACTGAAGTTATAAGAATCGAAATCAAAAACATGATCCCGCCCATTGTCGGTGTTCCGTTTTTCTTCTGATGTGATTCCAATTCTTCTCTCTCGGTGTTTCCTACTTTAAGTTTTCTCAACACAGGAATAATGAAAGGTCCAATCCCTGCAGATATGATAAATGAAACAAAAACAGGTAATGCTATGTTCCAGCCCATTGAAATATCCTCTTTTCTTTTTTAAATAACTGATAAATTATATGTTATTTTAAATGTGCTTTCAAGAGTTCCTCTACTCATTCACCGCCGGACTTTCCTCGGCCGACTCTTCTGCCGATGCTTCCGGTGTGTCCTCAGGAGTACTCTCGGCAGGCTGTTCTTCCGCTACAGCGGTTTCGGCAGTCTCACTGTCTTCAGGCACCAATTCCTCGTCCATATATATGTTCATATAAGGAAGGACCTCTGAAAGAATATCCTTTACAAGCTGCTGTGCGTATGTTGAATGTGACTGTTCCTCGACGTTCGGCTGGTCTACAACCGCATATATAACAACCTCAGGATTCTCTGCCGGTGCAAATCCAATGAATGATACAAGATAGTTTGTCTTATCTCTCGGTATCTTCTCGGCAGTACCGGTCTTTCCTCCCATTGAATAACCGTTAACCTTTGCGGTTTTTCCGGTACCGTCCGAAACAACAGAAACAAGGTACTGTCTTAAAATATCCGATGTTTCCTCCGAAATCGTCTGCTTTAATAAAGTCGGCTCAATCGTAGAAATCGTATTTCCTTCAGAATCAAGTATCTTTCTAACAACATGAGGCTGATAATAGTTTCCTCCGTTTATCAGTGAGCAAAAAGCACTGGAAAGCTGAATCATTGTGGTGTTGAAGTTCTGTCCGAAGGCATTTGTAGCAAGGTCCACAGCACTCATACTGTCCGCCGTATAAATCAGGCTGTCGGTTCTTGCCTCTCCCGGAAGATCTATATTTGTTTTTAATCCAAAACCAAAAACATTTTGGTATTTTGTGAAGTTTGCCACTCCGATGGTTTCTGCCATCTGCATAAGTGATGCGTTGCAAGAATCCATAAGGGCTTCTTCTATAGTTTCACTTCCATGTCCGTATATGCTTACACAGCTGATTTTCTGTCCGTTTACGGTCTCGTAACCCTGACAGTAATAAACCTCGTTTCCTGACAAGGCTCCGGTTTCCAATCCACAGGCTACAGTAAATGGCTTTGCGGTAGATCCCGGCTCATATGTGGATGAAATGGCATAACTCTGCCATATCTCATTCAATTTTTCATATTTCTCTTCATCGCTTAATGCCGCAAGTTCTTCCTCAGAATAATACGAAGAAAGATCTCTCGGGTTGTTCAGATCATATTCCTTGTCATCCGCAAGTGCCAATATCTCACCTGTGTTCGGATTCATTACCACAACGGAAATATTCTTGGCACCATCGCCCTCAATGTAGTTGTTGGCATAATTCTGCATAAACTCATTGATCTTGTTTTCAACTATGGTCTGAATATTTATATCAATTGTTGTAACAAGAGTCTCTCCGTCTTCAGCCTCTTTTATTGTCTTCTCAAAATTGCTGTCGGAGTTGAGATAACCGTACTCTCTACCGTTAATACCATTCAAAGTGGAGTTGTAATAGTTTTCAAGTCCTGTCGTTCCAACGTTTCCCGATGAAACAAATCCAATAATCGAAGAAGCCAGAGAATTATACGGATACTGTCTCTCGTACTCCTTTTCCATCCAAACTCCGCTTGTCGATATATTCGGATAATTCTCAGAATCATCCTGCATTGCAATAAACTTCTGCACCGAATCATAGCTCTGTTTTTTAAGCAGTACCTGATACTGACTTGTGATATTTGCCTGATACTTTGCGTAAAGTTCATCATACGAAAGATCGTCAAAGGCTGTCGCAAGTGCCTGCAATGTAGGTTCAACCTTCTCAGTCTCCTGGGACAAAACCTTGCAATCCAGAATAACATTGTAAACATCCACACTTGTTGCAAGGATTGAACCCTTGGTATCTATGATGCTACCCCTCTGGTATGCAATGGTCTTACTGTCGTAACCAAGCTGTGAAAGCACCTTTTTCTCGTACTTTTCACCGCTTGTGTACTCTATGTACATTAAGCGGAAAATTAACCCGAACAGTGCAAAAACAACAATAACGAAGGTTACTATCATCTTCTTGCGCATGCTTCGGGTTAATTTCCTTTTTTCATTTCTCTTCAATTTTACGTTAAACATAATTACTCCATGGATTATCTAGTCCAGGTCAGCATATTGGTTCATATAGTCTCCTTCGTCTACGGAAAAGACTTTTATCTGACCTTCCGAGGCATAATGCATTCCAAGTTCATTCGATGCCTTACTCCTTATTGTATCAATATCCACGGAAGTTGCAATCTTTCTTTCCAGTGCTTCATTGTCAGCTCTCAAATCACTCACCTGTGATTCAAGGTTTGCAATGGTTCTCAAATGTCTGTTTACATCAGTCTGTATATTGATATAGAAAATGCTTGATGCCATAACAAGAGCTGTTGCGAGACTGAGGAAAAACACATAACCAAAGTTCATGTGTCGCGCCATTTCCTGGTTTTTCTTGGCTGCACGCACGTTTTCTCTGTGCTGTTTTTTTCTTCTGGCTTCCTCGGCTCTACGTCTTCTCTCCTCAGGTTCACCATGCAGTTTTCTTACTGTATTTCCGTCTACGTAATAGTTCGTTTTCATATCGTCTTCCCTTTAAATCTGTTTCTATGCAGCGGACACTCCGAATCCGCTATAAATGTTTCATTTTCTTTCGAAAACTCGAAGTTTTGCACTTTTTGATCTGGAATTTTCTTCCATCTCCTCATCTGACGGAAGAATGGGTTTTCTCGAGATTACCCTACCCAAAGATTTCTTGCCGCACACACATACCGGAAAGTTTTTCGGACAGGTGCACGGATCTTCGTTCCTCTTAAAATTCACCTTGACAATTCTGTCTTCCAAAGAATGAAAAGTTATTATACAGAGCCTACCTTCTCTGTTTAATCTTCTTATCATTCCATCTATGCTGTTTTCCAAAACATCAAGCTCGTGATTGAGCTCTATTCTCAATGCCTGATAAGTTCTCTTTGACGGGTGCCCGCCGGTTATCTGAGATTTCACCGGAATGGAATTTCTTATTATTGCATTCAGTTCTCCGGCAGTCTCTATTCTTTTGATTTCTCTTTCCTTGCAGATGTTTCTCGCAATATTTTTTGCGTATCTCTCCTCGCCGTACTCTTTTAAGATTCTAGTGAGTTCGCTCTCCGTATAATCATTTACGATGTCGGCTGCCGTAATTCCGACTCTGTTGTCCATTCTCATGTCGAGTCTTGAATCTTCTTCACGATATGTGAAGCCTCTGTCCTTGGCGTCCAACTGATAGGATGACACCCCAAGGTCAAGCAAAATTCCGTCAACCTTATCTATATGAAGCGCATCGAGTACCTTTTCCATGTTGCAATAGTTGTCTCTCACTATCGTCACCCTGTCGGAAAATGGTTCAAGTCTCTCCGTGGCAGCTTTTATGGCATCCTCATCCTGATCTATTCCGATGAGCCTGCCACCACCTGTCAGCTTTGAGGCGATGACAGATGAGTGGCCTGCTCCACCGAGGGTACCATCAACGTATATTCCGTCAGGTTTAATATTCAGATTTTCAATTACTTCGTCCAAAAGGACCGATTTATGTTTGAACTCCATATTAACCTCTTAAATGCTGAGTCCCAGCTCTGCCATATGTTCAGCAACCTCATCCATGTCATCATATGTATTGCTTTCGTTCCATCTGTCTTTATCCCAGATTTCGATTCGATTCAACACACCTACCACAACAACATCCTTTGTCAGTCCGGCATGTTCTCTCAAAACCTGAGGCAGAAGCACTCTTCCCTGCTTGTCGAGCTCACAATCTGAAGCTCCTGCGAAGAAGAATCTTGAAAACTTTCTAGCGTCTTTAGTGGTTAATGGGATACTTCTGAATTTTTCTTCAATTATTTTCCACTCGTCTATGGGATAGCCAAAAAGACATCCATCGAGTCCCTTTGTGACAACAAAAACATCACCCAGAGATTCTCTGAATTTTGATGGGATGATAACTCGTCCCTTTGTATCGATTGAATGATTAAACTCTCCCATTAACATATGGATTCTCTCCACTTTGTGACATTTTCTGCCACTTCCTACCACTTTTTACCAATTATAGACGAAAAGTCCCATAAAATCAACTACAAACGTTAAAAAGCATAAAAAAAACAGTTTGAGTCAAAAAACTCAAACTGTTTAAAGTGTTTTCTTATTTAAATATTACTAGTTTCTACCACAGCAGAATTTGTATTTCTTTCCGCTACCACATGGGCAAGGATCGTTTCTTCCGACTTTCTTTCCAACGATTACTGTGCCGGATTTCTTCTGCTCAAGGTAAAGAGCTTTTCTCTTATCCTCATCGAAGATCTTCTCCCATGCAGGAATGTTGTAAAGCCAGTCAGCCTTTGCATCTACCATGTTCTTGTAGAGCTTTTCCTTGTCAAACTCAAGGCTTACTTCTGTATCCTCTTCCATTGTCTCGATTGGGTTTGGTGTAACAAGGCTGTCGTTGATTCCGTCAAGGAAACCTGTCATATCCATAACGGAAAGCTCATACTTATCAGCAAGTTCCTTTACGGTTCCTTTTACTACCTCATCCGGATTCTCGAGAAGCTTCTCGTATACTCCCTTTTCAAGAAGGAAATATCTCTGCCAGAACTTCTGAAGTTCTCCTTTATTTGTTTTTTCATTATAGGCAACTTTCTGCCAATCCTGTAATAATGCCATTTAAATAACCACCTTTTGTATTTTTCTGTTAAAAAGCAACTTTTAGTATATCAAATGAGGTCTCTCTTTTCAATTATTCTTTTTCCTCATCATCTGAAGGGTTGTCGTTTTTATCCTCACCGTTCATCAGCTTATAAATAAATGTATATGCCCAGATTAGAACAGGAACAATGATAGTCGCATAGACCGAAACCTTAAAATAATCCATGGCGTTTTCATTTCCGCTAAGTGCAAAGAACAGTGTCGAAAGATAAAGCAGAACCAAAAGCACCACACCTATCAGCGCCAATACTCTCTTAGTTTTCTTCATTTATTTCATCCTCGTCCTTCTCATGTTTTTTCTTTGAATGATGCTCCCAAGGCATGCTTCTGTGTCCGTTGTCCTGTTTAGGGAAAAGCATCTCCTCCAAGACATACTGCACTATGGCGGCAAACGGAATCGCAAGAAGCACTCCCACAACGCCGAACATCTTTCCACCGCAGATAATGGCTATCAAAATCCACAGCGAAGAAACCCCCAATGTGTTTCCGAAAAGCTTAGGCTTAATAACATATCCGTCTATCGTCTGAATAACCAGTGTGAAAAGAAGGAAATACAAAGCATAAACCGGTTTTGCCAAAAACAGTATGAACATACCTATGACCGCTCCGATGATAGGTCCAAAAGTCGGAGCAAGGTTCGTCACACCAACGACCAAAGAAATCAAAGCTACAAACGGCATCTTCAGTATTAACATGAACACCGCGTTGGAAAGTCCTACTATAAATGCCTCCAACAAGGTGCATGAAACATAACGCAAGAGTATATTGTTACATTTGATGCAAAGATTCATAAACTTCTCATAAGCTTTACCCGAAAGAAGCTTCTCAAATATCCTTGCCAGCCAAGGCTTAATCTTATGCTTGTCCAGCAGAAAATAAATAGCCAGAATGAATCCCAAACCAAAATTGGCAAGCGAATGACCTATATTTGATGAATTTGACAATATGCTCTCGGTGAGTGCCGGAAGATAATCCTTAAGCTTATTCAACGCAGAATTTATTGTGTCTTCAAGTGTAGTGTTCACGCTTCCATCCGGATTTTTCATCAGATTATTGAATGAAGCCGTATACCCATTCAGATTATTGGCAAATGTAGTAACACTGCTTATAAGTGAAGGAATGAGGGCCGCAACCAAGAGTATCACAACAAGTCCGACCAGTACAAAAGCCAAAGCCACCGAAAGTCCCCACTCAATTTTCTTTGCATTTAGTTTTGAAACAAGATGTTTCTCAACGAATTTAGCAATCGGATTCACCAGATATGCTATCACTATTCCAACAGTGATAGGTGCAAGCAACAGCCATATCCATGAAAAAAATGTCCCTAGAACACCTATATTCTTAACAATAAAGTAAAACAAAATGGTTGCACAGCCCGCCACTGTGTATGGAAACCATTTCTCATCCTTGATTTTTTTATAATTCATAAGTTCCCCCTTCGGAATCTCTCCAGAAAACTATTCTAGCATACTTTCCAATAATATAAAATCTGCCGATAAAAATCGACAGATTTTATAATCATTTTATTATCTTTTTCGACTTTTTATTCCGAAGCTGTCTCTGTTTCAACTTCTGTCTCTGTAGATGCGTCTGACTCTGTTTCTGATACCGATTCTGCATCTGTCTCAGTCTCGGTCTCCGTCTCCTCCTCTTCTGCAATCAAATCTTCAATTGCAGTATCGAAGCCTGTTGCAAAGCTCGAGTCCACAAGATAAAGATTGTCATTTGCACTTGTGGTGAGATAATAATCTCCGGTAATATCGTTTTCCATACCTACAGTAAGAATGTATGTAGTCTCATCCGAAGTTGTGTAGGTCAATATTTCCGTTGGAGAGTCAAATCCGTACTCTGACAAATCTTCGGCATCTTCCACTATCTGGGTTGCAGTGGCATGATCAAAATCCGAAGCAATGCTTTCCACCTTATCCTGATCAAGCTCGTATTCCGTATACTCAGAGCAATACCAGGTATCATCAATCTTCGAGAAGGTGAGTGTCTCACCGTTCACCTCATAGGAAAATGAGATTATATCGGAAGCATCTGCCTCAGTGACGTATACTTTTGCAGCTTCCTCCTCTTCTAATGCTTTTTCTTCTGCTTTTGTGTTGTAAAGGTTTATCCCACCGTAAAACGCAAGTGCCAGTACAAGAAGGCCAAGCATAATCATAAAAGTTTTCTTTTGTTTCTTCACTATTTTCTTCTCCTTCTAAGCCAGATTGTGATACCAATGATGATCAATATAATAGGAAGTGCAACCACAAAGGCAACTCCGAAGGTTATAAGCAGCGATGCCGCTATTGTAAGATTTGAGCTTGAGTACTCTTTTACAGGAATAACTATGCTTCCAATGCCATCTGTATCAACCATTGCTGAAATCATGCCTGTGAAAAGGCTCACGTTTGTTCCGCTGACCATGCTGTCCGCTTCATCTGTAAACATCAGCTGTGAAGTGACAACACAGACTTTTGAAGTCGTTTCGTCATCTACGGTCTTTTCAGCTGCAACGCCCAAAACGAAGGTTCCTGTCTCATCGCCTTCCTCTGCCTCATAGGTAGTGGCTGTATCCACATTTTTCTTTAAGACAGCACTGTCTGATGTCTCAAGTATAGTCGTGTAAGAAACAGTATCGCTGTCCTCAGGAACTGTTATAGCCATTGCGTAAGGAGCAAATACGTATGAGCCGTAGTCAATTGCGCAATAATCACTTGATGTTGTATTCGGCAACAAATAGAACGGATTCTGATAATAATTGCTCTTGTTCTGCTCAGCGATAAGTCCGCTTTCAAGTGTGAGTCCGTATTCGCTAAGAATACTCTCAAAGTTTGTCATGTCATCGTCAGCTTCGTAGCTTGTAGAGACAAGAAGATTTCCACCGACATTTATATATTCAATAATCTTTGCCGCATCATCCGTAGAAAAATCCGAAGTCGGTGCGTTTATGATTACTACTGCCGCATCATCAGGTATAGCATCATACTCGAGAAGATTTATTGTTGTCGAGGTTATGTTTGCCTTTGAAAGAGCATCCGAGAAGTCTCCCGTAAGGGAAGTCTCTCCGTGACCGTCTATAACGTATGCCACAGGAAGGTCATCACTCACAACATACTCAATGGCACTGGTAATCTGACCCTCACCGTCGTAACCGGTTGTTGTTGATGAATATGTGGTGTAATCAAAGCTTGTCTCAAAAAGATCGCTATAGTCGATTACCCTGGATGTCTCTCCGCAAACCACAATGATACTTCCGGAACTAACCGAACTGTCGGTATATTCCTTGTAGAAGGTCGGATTCTTTGCAGGGTCTACATATGTAACAGTAATCTTGTCGGTTGCTTCCTCGTATTTTTCAAGAGTCATCGCAACCGTGTTTTCCATTGAATCCTCAGATGCAAGAACGTATATCTCCACATCCTTTTCAAGACTTGCAAGGAAAGTATTTGTATCATCAGTAAGTGTATAAAGCTTCTGCTCTGTAAAATCGATTGAAGCAATCGATGATGGGAGCTGTGCCGTCACAAGATTTAACACTACAGCCACAACTATCGCAATTATCACTACACCTGCACTGTAAGCTCCGGTGGTAAGCTTCTTGCTGCTGAAGCTCCATCTTCTCTTCTGTATTGACTGGGAAGTCAAAAACAGCATAAGTCCAATAAGAATCACATAATATATGACACCATCAACAGGAAAAACTCCGTCCATGAATTTTTCCGCAGGGGTCTGAAGGTCATAGAGCTCAAGTATTGATGTAATGACATTTCCGTCACTTGAGATAAGGCTTGTGATGCCGGACATCATGTATCCGATAAAAAGAGCCGCAAATGTCAAAACTGCTGAAATAACCTGGCTCTCCGTCAATGAAGATATAAAAAGTCCAATGGCTATGCAGCTCAGCCCGTAAAGCCAATATCCGAAGACTGCAACTATGTTTTCAGCAACCGGTGTTGAACCGAAGAGATTCAATACCAAGGTCATTATAAACATGTAAATAACCGTGAGGGTATGTATCACAGCCATTCCAAAAAACTTAGCTGTGACCACTTTGCCCACCGAAACCGGTGCAGTCAGAATAAGCTGGTCTGTCTTGCTCCTCTGTTCCTCCGCAAGACTTCTCATGGTGAGAACAGCCACCGGAATAATGGTGATAAAGAGAATCCCCGAGAGAGAATATGAAATCTCCGGTGCGCCGTAACTCAGGTTATTTGCAAAATAGTATAGGGAAAATGCAGCCATCATGACCGCTATATATATCCATCCCGTTATCGTCTGAAAGGAAGATCGAACCTCTCTCTTTAGAATCGCAAGCATTATTCCAATCCTCCTTCGTCCTCTGTTTTTGTTTCTGTAGCACTTTCAGCAGATTTATCATCAAACGCTTTTATTTCTTCTGAATAGTCTCCTGCCGGTGCTTCGGCCGAGCCTGTAAGTTCAAGGAAGATGTCCTCTAGCGACTGGGTCACGGATCTGATCTCAAAAACATTTGCGTCTGTTCTTGCCAATGCCTTAAACACATCTTTTCTTATATCTTTTCCCTTTACTGCCTCGACTGTCATAACAGCCTCTCCGTTCGGAGTTCTTGCTGCGAAGTATGCAGACTTGACATCTTCAGTGTTTCTCACACTCTCAAGTGCATCGCTGTTTTCTTCCTCCATAAGCACTTCAAGCTGCATTGAGCCTTCAATGTTATTGAGGAGGTTTTCCGTGGTATCGGAAGCCACAAGTTTTCCCTTTGAGATGATGAAAATGTAATCGCAGACTTCCCTTACCTCCGAGAGAATATGGGAGCTCAGGATTACAGTGTGCTTCTCACCCAGTTTTCTTATAAGATCTCTTATCTCAATTATCTGCTTCGGATCAAGTCCTACAGTAGGCTCATCCAAAATAATAACCTCAGGATAGCCAAGGATAGCCTGGGCAAGTCCCACTCTCTGCTTGTATCCTTTAGACAGATTTCTTATGAGCCTATCCTGCATGTCAGAAATGTGTGTCATCTCCATGACATCTTCAATCATGCTTTTACGTTCCGCTTTGTTTACCTTCTTAAGCTCCGCGGCAAAGCTAAGATACTCTTTTACCGTCATGTCCACGTAAAGCGGTGGAAACTCCGGCAAGTAGCCAACACATTTCTTTGCTTCCTCAGCTTCTTCGAAAATATCGTGTCCGTTTATCTTTATTTCTCCACTTGTAGAACCGATGTATCCCGTAATCATGTTCATAGTGGTGGTCTTTCCGGCTCCGTTAGGCCCCAAGAAACCATAGATTCTTCCGGGTTCTACATTGAGTGTGAGATCATCTACAGCATTATGATCGCCATAAGTCTTTGTCAGATGTTTAATCTCTATCATCGAATTTCATGTCCTCCTAATAAGTATTCCCTAAAATGTTATTGATTTAATGTGATGAATTATTCAATTTAATGTGAAAATTCTGTGAACTGTACCAATAACCGGGCAGGAATTTTCGTTGAAAGACATAAAAAGACCTGCATGCTCGCATGCAGGTCAAAACCTTCTTTTAAATATTCAAATTATTTAGTATTCAATCACCTTTGAAGACGCGATAGCAAGCGAACCCGGTCCTATATGACAGGATACGCTGAGCGAAAGTGGATTCATAACCACTTCATATCCCGGAAAGGATGCCTCTATCTCCTGTTTCCAGGCTTCAGCCTCCTCCTTGCTGCAAGTGTATGCTCCGGAAAGATGCATTTTCTTTCCGGCAAATCTGTTATCGAAATCGTCATGCATTGCCTGAAGCATCATGGCCTTTGCCTGTTTAACGGTTCTCGCCTTGGCAAAGGAATCGAGCTTCTCACCCTGAATCTGAAGAACCGGCTTAAGCTTGAGAAGTGTACCAAGTGCTGCAGCTGCAGGTGTGATACGACCGCCCTTTTTCAAATAATGAAGTGTGTCAACCATAATGTATATGGAAGACTCCATTTTTTCTCTCTCCAGGATTTCCTTTATCTCGGCTCCACTCTTTCCCGCGTCAGCAAGCTCTTTCGCGTCAAGAACCGACTGTCTCATGGTAACTGAGATTCTCTGGTTGTTTACAACGAATACCTTTCCCTCGTAATCATCCTCCGCAAGCATCATGGCTGTTGAGCATGAGCTGCTGAGTCCGCTGGACATAGGAATGTAAACCACTTCATCATACTCTTTCAGAAGTTCATCCCATCTGTCTGTGACATCTCCCGGCGCCGGCATGGATGTGGTGATTTCCGCATCCTCGCCGAGAAGCTTGTAGAACTCCTCCTGAGTAAGATTTATATCCTCGAAATATGTCTTTTCATTAATAAAGAACGGCATCGGCAAAACGGATACTCCGTACTCTTTTGCCATCTCCTGTGTTATGCCGCTGTTGCTATCCGTAAGTATGACAACGCTGCCCATATCATTTCTCTCCCTAAGTCTGAGTTTTGTGATGATTTTCCACCTGATAAACAAGGAAAAACAATCACCATCAATTACAGATGATACCATATTAAGTAAGAGCAATTCAACCAACGAGCAGACAATTTAATATTTATGCTCCGGCCGGTGTTTTGAAAATATGCTCTTTATATCTGTCAAGTGTTCTGAGTAAGATGCTTCCCAAAATTCCGATAGCTATTACTTCACCGATACCTACTGTAAGCATCATGAAAGGAATAGGCAGATTCATACCGTATCCGATCTTCAATACCCAAGGGATAATGATAATGTTACTTACGATTGGTGGAAGTAAGCCAAGAATCTTTGCTCTGCTGCTCTTTCTCAAAAGATAAGTTCCGATAGCTCCGATAAGTGTTGCGAGGCTTCCGAACACAACGTCAATCACAACCGAACCACCGATGATGTTTGCAAGCATACATCCGATGAAAACTCCGGGAATTGCTGCAGGTGTGAAAAGCGGAAGTACAACAAGTGCCTCTGCTATACGAAACTGAACATCTCCGTAACTGATCGGTGCGAATATCACGCAAAGAACTACATAGATAGCTGCGATCAAAGCAGCCTGTGTCAAAAATAATACCTTTTTGTCTCTCATTTTTTATTCTCCTTTAGTTTTGTTTTACGTGTGGAAGGTCTCGAACACACGGGCACATAATATATCATGATTCGGATAATTCGTCAACTTCGCCTTGATTCCAATAATTCTGTTACGCATCCAATACATTATGGAGCAAAAAACGACCTCCTTAACACTGTAAGGAGGTCGCAATCTCACTGTTTATATTTTGATGATATCATCACTCGTTAAAATACTTAATGATATCAGGCAGAAGTTTGTCTACTTTGTCGTTATCCAGCTGGCAGGTACCGGCATTCTTATGACCGCCACCGCCATACTTCAGACAGATGTCTCCGATATTTTTATCCACATCAGGAGAATCTTTAAATATGGATTTTCCGATCATAACAGCGGTGTTCTGCTTATTGAAGCCCCATGCCACATGCACTGAAAAATATGCATCCGGGAACATCGTATAAATAAGGAATCTGTTTCCCGTGTATATAGTCTCTTCATTTCTGAGATCAACTATTACACAGCGTCCTTCCTGTCTGCTGATCTTGCTGAGCTGTGCCTTGAATTCCTCCTGCTGTTTAAAATACATATCAACACGTTCTTTAACATCCGGAAGATTAAGTACATCATCTATGGAGTGATTCATGCAGTAATCGATCAATTCCATCATAAGGTCATAGTTTGAAATCCTGAAATTGCGGAATCTTCCGAGTCCGGTTCTCGCATCCATCAGGAAATTCATCAAAACCCATCCCTTAGGATTCTTGACCTCATCCATAGTAAAATCTGCGCTGTCGCCTTTATCAACCGCAGTCATTATCTCATCTGATATTCTTTTCAGATCATATTTATCTTTATAATAATTATAAACTACTCTGGCAGCGGACTTGGCATCTCCGTCTATAATCCATTTTCCGTTGTTTACGGCATCTGAATTTCTGCTCAATTCCGACTCATGATGATCGAAGCAAATACCTACTCGCGAATCATACGGAAGGTTTGTTGTAATATCATTCTCATTGAGCTCGATTTTCCCGTCCTGAACATCTTTTGGGTGCACAAATTTGATGTCTTCCACCAAACCGGTTTCCTTAAGAATCATCGCACAAACCAAACCGTCAAAGTCACTTCTTGTAACTAGTCTCATATAGACCCTCCTTTATAATACTTTTTATAATTAGTCCTTTTATTTTGCAATCTATTTCTCAATTGCCAATTCTTTTTTTAGTCTCTCAATGCCATTCCTACGGTAGCTGCTTTCGTTCCCAATCTGTTTAAGAACTTAAGCGCGTCCCACATACCGCTTATGTTCTGCTGTATTACATCAATAATGACATTGTCGAAGTTTACGAATTTTACGGAAGGGTCTTTCTCGAATGACTTGTCATAGTAGCGCTTCAACTGAAGGGATGCTACCGGAAGATATGCATCCATCAATTCTGACTCTGCCTTACTGTATTCAGCCATAAGTTCAGGCGGAACCACAAAATTCTTGATATTTTGTTTTATTACAGGCGGAATCTTAGCACGCACAGCCTTAAACGCATCGAATTTCGCACGGAGAATATCGCCCAAACCATCTGTTTTTTCCGCAAACATATTCTTAAGCTCCTTCTCCATGTTCTCTTCTATGCCGTAATGAACCAGTTTGCTTGCAAATTCTCCCATAACTTTGCTGGTTTTACCTTTCTTAAGCTGAGAAGCTGCATAATCCTTGTAGATAGTATCTATCTTCTCCTGCTTTTCTTCCTCAGACAAATCATCTTCGTTATCGAAAAAGTCATCCATATGCTTAAGCATCTCATATGCCTGCGGCAAATCCTTTTCGTAAATATCAATGACCTGTAAAAGTTTTGCTTTGTTCAGTCCATCCATTGATGCATATAAAAGGTTGTTAATAGTAAGATATCCACCAAAGTAATTCATGGTATCCTCATCCATTGCTGATTCCGGAATACAGCTTGTAGCCATCTTGTTAAAGTCTTTTTTGTATTCTTCCTTATCATAGTCTGTTTTGTTCTCGTATTTGGCTATAAACTCCTCTATCTGCTCGCGATAAGTCTTTTTACCCTGAGATTTCTCCTCATCCGTATACTTGACCAGTCCCAGCATTTTCTTTTCTTCATCAGTCAACTCATTCATACCGGAAAGATCTTTGTAATACTTATTCTTGAAATCTTCTCTCTTGTTTACTTCCTGAATACCTTCGTCTTGATCCTCCTCAACATATGTCTTGTCCAACATCTCTTTTTTGAATGTTTCCTTGTCAACTACAACAAGATCTGTAACAAATCTTTCGAAAAAGCCTTTTGGATCGTCCTTGCCTTGCTTTGAAAGTCTGTTCTGAACAAGTGAAATGCAATCAGTATCCGTAGTTTCTGCAAAAGCAGTATCTATATTCGTAATGCTGCCCTTCAGTTCATCGATTGCATTGTTCATATTGTTGATTGTATTCTGCAAACGCACCTGACCTTCTATAAAAGACTGAACTTCGGCCGGTATTTTTATTCCAAGTTCTTGAGCTTTGAGTAAAGCAAGGTATACTCTCTTTCCCGGTTCATCGGCCTCTCCGAGTTTAAGTACTTTAGTAAACATGTCTTTTAATTCGGTCTTTTTCTCCGCGGTGTATGTCTTTAAGAAGTCTTCGTCATTATTGTCCATAAGAAGACTGTCAAAGGCTTCAAAGAAGAGATCCACAGCATTTTGTGACACCTTTTCCTTCAAAGATCCCTGCGCTGCAAGAAGCATCTTCAAGATATTATCACGCTGTTTATCCGTAAACTTCATTGTATTACCGTAATCGATAAACGTGGCTTTTTCATCATTAATCATAATGTTACCGCCATGAAGATCTCCATGGAAAAAGCCGGCCTTCATCGTTGCCTGATCTATCCATACATTTGACAGGTTTATCAAATGGTCTCTGCGCTTTACAGCTTCATCTATCTTCTCTATGAGTTTGGCTTTTACCTCAAGAAGCTCATCACGCCTGTCAGCATTAGTTGTAAGACGCTTATGGACAGTCGTCGCTCCATTGTGTTTGGTTTTGCCATAAAACTTTCCAAGGAGCTCGTCATTATAAGCAGAAAGTTCCTGAATATACTTGGCACAGTTGATGCCTTCAGCCTTCTCAACTACAAGAGAGGTATTTGTGGCCGGAATACCGTCGAATACTCTCATGGTATCTATATCTTCAAACTTGCCGTCGTAGTATTTTACACCCTCCTCGCAATTCTTTCCTTCTATGGAAAGATCAAGCTCTGCCTTAAAACCGTTCATCTGTCCCAAATATGTACGATACATAGCATCGCTTGTTTCTCCGGCACAGTCCAGCATTATCTTCTCTTCACGCTGCATACGGTTCTTGGCATCAGGACGCAAAAGTTTTATTACAACATCCCTACCGTCCTGCATCTTAGGTCCGTAAATCTTACACATGAAAGTCTGTCCAACCGAAGCAGCTCCGAGAGATCTAACCACCTCTATCTTTGTTACAGCTCCACCGGAGTTTTGTACCATAGAAAGAAGCTCTGTCTGAACCACATCATCAGGGATCGGTTGGAGATCCGATTTCATATCAGCAATTGCCTTGAGTATTTCAGCCGGCAGAGGTGCCCTGTCCATAGCCTGCATCATCTTTTGAAGCAAAGGACCGGCTCCGCGGAGAAGTCCACCAAAGAAGTTTGCCTGTTTCCTCAATGTACGTTTATTAGCCTTATATTCTTCCAGTGCCTGCTGATCCTCTTCGGTAAGTTCCCATTTTTCATACAGGCCTGTTTTCTTAAACAGATTTGCATACTTTGGTAGTTTAAGTGCTTTCATTTCTTCAACTATGTCTTTATCCTCGCCAATGTATTCAGGCACGTTTTCAGCAGAGCGGAATACTGAAGATATCATTGCACGCTTATCCATGGTACTAACCCCCTTAAAGTATTTCTTTAAGGTTGTACGGACAAACTTACCAAAACCTTTTGAGGCATACATCGATTCATCGATAAGTTCTGAGAGTTTTCTGCCCTCCATCGGTTTTTCTTCTTCCTGCTCCGGAAAGATGGAATCAGTCATCTTTGATACATGTTCCTGAAGAATATCGCAAGTCTCATTCACGGCCGCATCAAGGCTCTCCTTTGCACCTATCAGGGCATCTCTCGTGGCATTGTCATTCTGTTTCAATATGAAAGAAAGCTTCTCTTCATCGGTTGTAACGCCTTCCGTACCTGCCAAATCTCCCTTTTCATCAAATCTGGAAAGCTGCGAAAGCATAAAATCCCTGATTGAATTCATCGATTTTTCAACAACTGCCGCAAGATTTGCTTTTCCCTCAGTCGCAAATTCAGCAAGAGACATTTTATCAAGCACTTTCGTAACAATATTCTGGTCTCCGCGTGTCAGAGTAAGCAAAGCTTTACTGTGTTCTTTAAGCACTTCCTGCATGAACTTCGCAGGGTTCTGGATACTTTCATCCATTTTTGAAGTATCAGCGGTAAAAATCAATTCAGCAAGAAGATTCTTAATCTGCTGTTCCTCAGGAGTCCAGCCATCCGGTACTACCTGCTCATTCTTCTTTTTCTCCAGAACAACCATTTTCTGAATTTCATCTATGCTCTTGTTCTTATTGATTTTTACAAGTTCGGAGAGCGCAACACCGTTAACATAAAGATTCTGTGTATTGTTGTCCTCTACCTCTTTCTTTACCTGCTCGGCTGACTTTTTGCCTGTAATAATATCCCTTGCATAGCTTGCCAACGCACTTTTGAAAGTGTTATTAAAATCATTCTCAACAAGGCCTGTTTTTTTGGCAAGGAACGCAGCAAGCAAAGTACGCACCCTTGTATGCTCACCGGCATTAGGTGCATCCCTCTCATATCTGTCCAAGAGCTCCTCAATAGTCTGATTTCCAAAATCTTTGGCATCATCCATCATTGAGCGCTCAATCTTATTGATAAGATTGGCTGCATTGAGTTCCAAAGGAATCTCCTGATCCCCCTGCATGACATAAAGGGTATTGTCGCTTCTCTGCACAAGGCGAACTTTCTTGCCCATGATATTTACATCCTGAACTTCCACCTGATCAGGCGCAAATAATTTGAGTACTCTTCTAAGTTCAGTAAACTGAGCAGCTTTCTCTCCCTTCTTTTTGGCAGAATTGATTTCCTGAAGAATATCGAAACCTGAGCCAAAGAGATTTTTAACCATAGTAGTGGTGTTGGCTCTCTCCTGCTCAGCTTTTTTATCTGTCTTGACTTTCTTTGCTTTCATTGCAGGGCGAACCTGAACTTCTCCTCCTGCTCCTGAAATCTGCATCAGTTCTCTGAAGGTTTTTCCTTCGGCATCCTTTGCCTGACGAACACAGCTAAATGCAGTTACTTCAGTCAACAAGCTCATAAAGAGCTCACCAACCATCTTTTTGCGAAGTTTGCCCTTTTTAAATGTAGGATTCTTGTTATCCAGATAATAACGGCAGGAAGCAGTGGCATGAGAATAAGCAATCTCCATGTTGTCCATAAGTTCCGGAGTCATCGGCTTATCCATGTTTTCCTCAAGAGCCGTGATAAGCTTCATGACATCGTTTTTGACGTCCGTCATCTCTTTGGAATCTTCGTACATTGTATTGTTAATGAGAAGATGTGCCTGATCCAAAGTCTTTTTATGCTTTAAGGTAGCTATAACTTCCTCCGTCAAATCCTCTTGTTGTATCTGCTGATTTACCTCAAGAGTCTTGTTATCCAGCTGATATTCACCGGTAAGAATACGGTCTATCATGGCAATTTCCTGCTCAGCCGCAGAAATACTCTCTCCGTTTTTTATACTCCGCTGTTCCTCTCGGCTAAGCTTTGTCATGTCAATCTGGGACATATCCATGACGGTTCTGTCCTGAGTCTGTATTATCTGATCAAGTTTCTGTTTTGAAATATACTGCTCATCTGCCATATTTTCCTCCTGTTCCGATCCAATCGGATCACCAAGAACAAATGATACGCCTGATAATTATCCATATGTCTCAAAAAATCGGTCTAAAGCTTTTATTCTTCTGTCTCAAAAATCTGTCTAAAGTTTTTATTCTTCTGTCTCAAATAGTCCGTCTATAAATGTATCCGTAAAATCTCCTTCATATTCTTCATCTGCCTGATCTGCTATAAATGAAATCGGATCGGCATAAAGTATCTTTCCAGATATCGGTTTTCCCAAAACCTCTGTCATAAGAGTGTAATAGATATTTCTTTCCAGCTTTATATGAATCGTAGCATCCGGTATTAACTCATTGCATCTTTCCAATGCCTTTGCAAGAACAACCGAAACATGTGACTTTGATGTCGCCACAAATCCGCTGAGCCAGATATCATCTCCCGCTCTCTCAAATATCGCGGCTCCAGTGATTGTTCCATTCTGCTGAAACAAGATGCTTGCATCCAAATCGAGGGTACTGTAATCGTTCAAAATAGCATGCCTGATTACTCCGTACTTGTTTTTTGAAATATCTGTGATTGCATTCTGTCGTTTGGCCCCTGAAAGAGAGGATAATGTCACCATCTCGCCTTTTGTTTCGGCGCTTTTAAGCGCCTCACGGAACTTTTCCTTCTCCGAGACATCCTTATACTTAAAGCGCCACTGCGCGTAAAGTGGTTTCTCGTCTTCAAAATAGCGTTCATTGAGAAAGTATTCTTCGCCTTCGCACAGGTCTTCCCTTCCTTTAAAAGAAGGAAGCTCAGCTCCTATTTTCTTGAGCCCCTGAGTAAGCGCTATTCGATATGTGCCTGCCAAAAGTGCCTCTCCTGTGCATTTGCCTCTTTTTTCCTCATCCACATACAACCAGCGGATATTTAAAGTCTCTCCTGCTTTTTCAACAAGTATCACTCCGGCAGGGGCTTCGTCGTCCTCGCGTTCAAATGCACCTATCAAATGGTATCCAGCGAGACAGGCCTCCTTCAAAAGTCCGAAAGGGTCAAACGCCTCACATCTTGCAATCTCGTCGTTTTTAAGTACTCTCAGTTGCATACTCTTCTCCCCCGATAAACTATCAGTTACTTATCATTATACATACCCATATATACAAAAATTGCACTACGATTTATCTTTTATCAAATTTTAGCCATATTATTGTTTAATTATCTCAAATTTTTGCCGGGTTGTAAATCGTGAGCATCTTTCTAATCATGCGAGATTATTATTAATTATGCTTTTTTCTATAACAACTTTATACTTTGAGATGGCGCATTACTCCAAATCATTACAATTCCCAATTCCAGGCTTAAGGTTTTCTAAGCATTTTTGTATATACTTCACGACCGTTTGCGTACGGTATCAAAACCTTCTCAAAAATGCTTAGAAAATCTTAAAACCGAAGTCGAGAATTGCAATGATTTTATGCAAGTACCCATATATAAGAATAAGATATCGTTTTAACAAAGAATCAATAACGCAAAAAGACCCGTGATTTCTCACGGGCCTAAATCGCTTAAAAATATATCTTATGCAGATTCTGAAAGTGAATCTTACATCATTGGCATTCCGCCACCTGCCGGTGCAGCCATTGCAGGAACATCTTCCTTAATGTTTGCTACAGCAGACTCTGT
>JAILLZ010000186.1 GCA_024692885.1 Lachnospiraceae bacterium
CGATACCGTCTGCAGCAAGATAATTCTCCGAGCCTGTTCCGTAGGCTTCGCCACCGCTGGCTGCCCAGCTCTTTCCGACTTTACCTGAGGTGGAAAGTCCGTCGATGGTATCATTTTCAGCTTCCTTCATTTTTGAAAGAAGAAGAGGATAGTAATCTTTTATTGCGATAACTTCATCTACGTTGCTCTTTTCAAGTCCCAAAGGTGAATTCTTGAAGGTGACTTTTGAAGGACAAGGTGAGATGAATACGATTCCAATCTGTGAAGGCTTGAGTCCTGTTTCGCGGACCGCCTTGGTTCTTGCCATCTCGGCTGCTACTTCCATAGGTGGAAGAATAGGCAGAAGATGGTCTATGAGATTTGGAAAGCGAACCCTTATGAGTCTTTCGATGGTTGGACATGCCGTGCTTATCAAGGGCCACTTGTCGGGATGATTTTTTATGTATTCGCTTGATGCATGAGATACAAGCTCCGCAGCGGCGGATACTTCAAATACATCATCAAATCCGGTTTTTAATATGGCGGTGAGAATAATGTTTACATCTTTAACATTATTAAACTGGCTGTAAAGAGAAGGTGCCGGAAGTGCGACAAGATATTTGTAGCTTCCGGAAAGGTCCTCGAAATGATCTCTGTGAGAACGTTTTGCGTGGTGAGGACATCTCCTTATACACTCTCCGCAATCGATACAAAATTCGGCAATGATGGAAGCTTTGTTGTTTCTAACTCGAATTGCCTCGGTAGGACATCTTTTTAAACAGGTAATGCAACCTGTGCAGTTTGCCTCTTTAAGGAAAACAGAATGCTTAAATTTATCCATTTCTTCTCCGAACGCACATGGCGTGCGATATTATTTATGACTTTTTAAAGTGAAGTGAAATACATGTTTAACTGGTGACGTTGATCACCATGGTGACAGTGGTTCCGACTCCGATTTCCGTTTCGATGTTCATTTCGTCGGAGGATTTTTTCATATTTGGAAGACCCATTCCGGCGCCAAAGCCAAGGTCGTGAATGTCCTCTTTCGCAGTGGACCATCCGGCCTGCATGGCAAGGTCGATATCCGGGATGCCGGGACCTGTGTCCTTCAATACCATGACAATCTTTTCCGGGAAAATATCCACATCTATGTCGCCGCCGTTTGCATGGATGACCATGTTTATCTCTCCCTCGTAAATGGCTATGGAACAGCGCCTTATCACATCAGGGGAAAGTCCCAGCTGCTTGAGCTTCGATTTGAGGGAGCTGGAGGCTTCACCGGCGCGGGCAAAGTCTTCGCCGTCAACTATATAATGGTAATGTATGCTATTCATTGACCTTTCGTCCTCCCCTTAATCCTGCTTCATATAAAATGCCGCAGGTGTCGAACATGGTATATTGCGTACCGAGCAGATAAATATTAAGTTCATCTGCCATTTCAATCATCTCAGGCGAAGGTGTTTTGCCCCTGACAAAAACAATGCAAACAATATCCATCATTTCAGCCGTGCGAAGAACCTGAAGATTGTTGAGACCGGTCAAAAGCACGGCATCCTGCTTAACAAAAGCGAGGACATCGCTCATCATGTCGGATCCGCAAACTGTTTTTACCGGGTGGTTCATGTCTATGTCCTGAGAGATGACTTTTGCATCCAACAGTTTAATGATGTCCGCAACTACCATAAATAGTTTCCTCCTTGAATGTAAGAAAAACGAATGTTTATGCAAAAAGTATAACATAAGGAAACAGTTGTTGGTCAAATAATCAAAAAATTAACGAAGTTTTAGTCTTTTTTTGTTGAAAATATATGATATTATGTTTTTGAGCCATGGAAAAATTTGCATTTTTTTTGGTGGAATTATAACAAGGAGGGGTTTATCTTGGCAAAAATCAAAAGCGTTCCTTTCAAGGGAACCAAGGAGCAACACGCTGAGCTTTTGGCTACCATAGAAGAACTCAGAGATGAAAAAGGTTGTTTGATGCCTATCATGCAGAAGGCACAGGACATCTATGGGTATCTTCCTTATGAGGTTCAGAAGACTATTGCAGAGGAATTGGATATTCCTATCGAGAAGGTATACGGAGTTGCTACTTTCTATTCACAGTTCAACCTTTATCCAAAGGGAAAATACCAGATTTCAGTATGTTTGGGTACTGCATGCTATGTAAAGGGATCGGGAGAAATCTTTAACCAGCTGCAGAGAAAACTTGGCATTGCCGGAGGGGAATGTACGGCAGACGGCAAGTTTTCATTGGATGCCTGCAGATGCGTCGGCGCATGCGGACTTGCACCTGTAATGATGATTAACGATGAAGTGTACGGTAGGCTTACGCCTGATGAGCTGGATGACATTCTGGCAAAATATGAGTAAATGTTACCTGAGATATCACTAAACATTTTGGATGTTGCGGAAAATTCCATAGTCGCAGATGCTTCTCTGATAAAAATCATGGTCGAAACGGATACATCAGAGAACAAACTAAAAGTTACCATCGAGGACGATGGCTGCGGAATGAACGAGGAACAAGTGGCTTCTGTCGTTGATCCGTTTTTCACCTCCAGAACAACAAGAAAAGTAGGTTTGGGAATACCTTTTTTTAAACAGGCCGCCGAACTTACCGGAGGTTTTCTTAATGTGGATTCGGAGGTCGGAGTCGGGACAAAGGTTGAGGCAGTATTTCTGACGGACAGTATCGATTGTATGCCCCTTGGAAATATCTGCGATACGATTTTTACACTTGTCACCATGAATTCGCACATTGACTTTGTTTATGAATATAAGGTGGATGATAAAGGCTTCGTTTTGGACACGAGAGAGATGAAGGAAATATTGGGCGACGTCGGTTTTGACAACCCGGAGGTTTCCGATTTTATTAGGAATTATTTATATGAGAATGAAGCTGAAGTTAAAGGTATGTAAATTATAGAAAGGAATGAGCTATGAAATCACTCGAGGAATTAAAGGCTATCAGAGAGAGAATGCAGGGACAGGTTGGTGTGCGTTCGGCTGATTCTTCAGATACAAGAGTAGTAGTAGGTATGGCTACATGCGGTATAGCAAGTGGAGCAAGACCGGTTCTTAACACTCTTGTCAGCGAAGTTAATGAAAAGAAACTTGAAAATGTTACTGTGACACAGACCGGATGTATCGGATTGTGCCAGTTTGAACCTATAGTAGAAGTGTTTGAGCCGGGACAGGAAAAAGTTACCTACATCAAGGTTAACCCTGAAAAGGCAAAAGAGATAGTTGAGAAACATCTCATAAAAGGTCAGAAAGTCGAAGAGTACATGCTTCATAAGGGAGCAGAGCATAAAGGCTATGCTGATTTTGTAAAGTTTGATGAAAAGTAGAAGGTATGGAGGTAGGTAAGGTATGTATCGTGCTCATGTACTAGTTTGCGGTGGTACCGGATGTACTTCATCCGGAAGCGCAAAGATTATAGACAGATTACATGAAGAATTAAAAAAGAACGACCTCACAAACGAAGTTGCGGTTGTAAAAACAGGATGTCACGGACTCTGTGCCGAGGGACCTGTTATGGTTATCTATCCGGAAGCTGTTTTCTATTCAAGAGTTTCCGAGGAAGATGTACCTGAGATTGTTTCAGAACATCTCTTAAAAGGAAGAATTGTAAAGAGGCTTGTATACCGTGAAGCAGTGAGCGAGAACGGAATCGAGTCATTAAATGATACAGTTTTCTACAAAAAGCAGACACGTATCGCTCTTAGAAACTGTGGTGTCATCAACCCTGAGAGTATCGATGAGTACATCGGAACAGGCGGATACGAGGCACTTGGAAAAGTTCTCACAACCATGACACCGGATGATGTTATCCAGACCATCACAGACAGTGGATTGAGAGGACGTGGAGGAGCAGGATTCCCTACAGGTCTCAAGTGGAAATTCGCTTCAGGAAACAGAGGGAACGTACAGAAATATGTTTGCTGTAATGCCGACGAGGGAGACCCGGGAGCATTCATGGACCGTTCGGTTCTCGAGGGAGATCCTCACGTTGTTCTCGAGGCTATGGCTATCGCTGGATACGCTATAGGAGCAGATCAGGGATATATCTACGTTCGTGCAGAGTATCCAATCGCTGTTGAGAGACTTAGAATCGCCATTGGTCAGGCAAGAGAATACGGACTTCTCGGAAAGAATATCTTCGGAACAGACTTTAGTTTTGATATAGATTTGAGACTTGGCGCCGGAGCTTTCGTTTGTGGTGAGGAGACAGCTCTTATGACTTCCATCGAAGGAAACAGAGGAGAGCCTAGACCAAGACCACCATTCCCTGCAGTTAAGGGACTTTTCCAGAGCCCAACCATTCTTAACAACGTTGAGACATGGGCAAATATCCCAAGAATAATCCTGAACGGACCGGAATGGTTCGCAAGCATGGGAACAGCGAAGTCAAAGGGAACAAAAGTATTTGCTCTCGGTGGAAAGATTAACAACACAGGTCTTGTTGAGATTCCTATGGGAACAACTCTCAGAACTGTTATCGAGGAAATCGGTGGCGGTATACCTAACGGAAAGAAATTCAAGGCAGCTCAGACAGGTGGACCTTCAGGTGGATGTATCCCTGCAGAGCACTTTGATATTCCTATTGATTATGACAACCTTCTTTCCATCGGCTCCATGATGGGATCCGGCGGACTTATCGTAATGGATGAAGACACCTGTATGGTAGACATCGCTAAGTTCTTCCTTCAGTTTACCGTAGATGAGTCTTGTGGAAAGTGTACACCTTGCCGTGTGGGAACAAAGAGACTTCTTGAGATGCTCGAGAAGATTACAGACGGTAGAGCAACAATGGACGATTTGGACAAGCTCGAGGAACTCTGCTACTACATCAAGGAGAACGCACAGTGCGGACTTGGACAGACTGCACCAAACCCTGTTCTCTCAACTTTGAGATACTTCAGAGATGAGTATGTAGAGCATGTTGTAAACAAGAGATGTCCTGCAGGAGTATGTAAGAAGCTTGTTACTTACAAGATTGATCCCGAGAAGTGTCGTGGATGTACTCTCTGTTCTAGAAACTGTCCGGTTAATGCCATCAATGGAGAGGCTAAGCAGCCTCATGTTATCGACTTGGCTAAATGTATCAAGTGTGGAACATGTATTGAGAAGTGTCGTTTCGACGCTGTATATATTGATTGATGGAGGGACCGACAATGGGAAATGTAAATATCAAAATAAACGGTATGGATGTTTCTGCTCCTGAAGGTTCTACCATTTTGGAGGCAGCCAGACTGGCAAACATCGAGATACCGACATTATGCTTTTTAAAAGAAATAAATGAAATCGGCGCATGCCGTATGTGCGTGGTTGAAGTAAAGGGAGCAAGATCTCTCGTTACAGCCTGCGTATATCCTATCAATGAGGGAATGGAAGTTTTAACAAACACTCCAAAACTCGTTGAGGCAAGAAGAAAGAACTTACAGCTTCTTCTTTCAAACCATGAAAAGAAATGCCTTTCATGTGTACGTTCCGGAAACTGCGAGCTCCAGAGACTTTGCAGAGAGTACGGAGTAGAGGACGAGGATTACTATCAGGGAGAGAAACAGAAATTCGATCTTGATACCTCAGCTCCTCATATGATCAGAGATAACAATAAATGTATCCTCTGCCGTCGTTGCGTTGCGACCTGTGAAAAGGTTCAGGGCATCGGTGTTATCGGAGCAAACGAGAGAGGATTTGCCACATCAATCGGATCTGCTTTCAATATGGATCTTGCCGATACAAGCTGTGTATCCTGCGGACAGTGTATAGCTGTTTGTCCTACAGGAGCTTTGTATGAGAGAGACCAGACAGCAGAAGTATTTGATGCAATCAACGATCCTGAGAAATTCGTAGTTGTTCAGACAGCCCCTGCAGTACGTGCAGCCCTTGGAGAAGAATTTGGATATCCTATCGGAACAGACGTACAGGGCAAACTTGCAGCAGCACTCAGAAGACTTGGATTCGACAAAGTATTTGATACAAACTTCTCTGCTGACCTCACAATCATGGAGGAAGCAAATGAATTTTTGGACAGAGTGCAGAACGGTGGAAAGCTTCCGCTCATCACTTCATGTTCACCGGGATGGATTAAGTATTGCGAGCATTACTTCCCGGATATGACAGAAAATCTTTCAAGCTGCAAATCTCCTCAGCAGATGTTTGGTGCCATTGCAAAATCTTATTATGCAGAGAAGATGGGCATCGACAAGGAGAAGATGTTTGTAGTCAGCATCATGCCATGTACAGCTAAGAAGTTTGAGGTTGGACGTCCTGAGATGAATGCAAACGGAGTTCCTGATGTGGATGTTGCACTCACTACCAGAGAACTTGCAAAGATGATTGAAAGAGGCGGAATTAAGTTCACAGAGCTTCCTGATGAAGAATTCGATCAGCCACTCGGACTTGGCTCAGGTGCCGCAGTTATCTTCGGTGCAACCGGTGGAGTTATGGAGGCAGCTTTAAGAACAGCTGTTGAGAAACTCACAGGTGAGGAACTCAAGAAACTTGATTTCACAGATGTTCGTGGAACACAGGGAATCAAGGAAGCATCTTACGATGTTGCCGGACTTAACGTAAAAGTTGCTGTTGCCAGCGGACTCAAGAACGCAAAAGAACTTCTTAAGAAAGTTCAGAGCGGCGAGGCAGATTACCAGTTCATCGAGATCATGGGATGCCCTGGCGGATGTGTAAACGGAGGCGGACAGCCTAGACAGCCTGGATATGTGAGAAACACTGTTGATATCAGAGCAAAGAGAGCAGAAGTTCTCTACAGCCTTGATGCTAAGAACACCATCAGAAAATCGCATGAAAATCCTGCTATCAAGGAACTCTACTCTACATATCTCGGAGAGCCGGGAAGCCACAGAGCACATGAGCTTTTGCAT
>JAILLZ010000206.1 GCA_024692885.1 Lachnospiraceae bacterium
TTTTTTGTCCGATACCTTCTGGTGTATCAATCCACTTACCAGCTCGATACATTTCCACTGCATTTAGCTTAAATGTAAAATCATATTTCATACAAAAAACCCCTTTCACTGGATTAGTCCAGTAAAAGGGGTACATATCAATATGAGTCTTTCTATTGATGGTCGGTTTTTTACATAGCTGAGATTAGTCTACTCTTGATTTGTTCACAAAAAGGTATCATGCTTCCTTCACTGCAAGATCTACATGCTGTATTGTGCCCATGCCTCCGTTTTCATAGAGGAAAATACCGGTTTTTCTTATGAATGCGTTGGTGTCTCCCGTGTTGTTTTTCAAAGAAAACTGGGTTCCGGAATTACCAAGGTAGATTGCTCCTACTCCGGCCTTTCCGATGGATACAAGCTTATCCTCTCCGTTTGAGTCCTTTGAGTAAATCATAAGCTTCTCGAATATCTCGTCAGCTTCATCAATCCACCCGTTTTCATCGGAATCAAATTTTGCCAAATCGGCAAATCCATCACCCGATTCGGTACCAAAGAGTTCGCTTCCGTCATTTATGATACCATCGCCGTTTCGATCTAAAGCGAGGAAACCGCTTTTACCTGTCGGCAGGGATACGGTATCCAAGGTTCCGTCCGCATCAATGTCGAAAAGAAAACTCTGGTCACTGATATTGGCTGGTGAACCGTCGAGGTTTATTACCAGTGGGTCGCATACCGGTGGAAGAAGAGCATCGCCCCAGTCGGTTTTCTCCTGATAGTATTCCTGGAAGGATCTTGTCATGGAGAGATTTAGGTTGAAGTTTATCTCTCTGCCGTCGGCGGTTTTTATGGTTCCCGTTGTCTGAAATGTGGTTATTTCGGTCTCTGCACGATACGACTCGTAGGTGAAGCTTCCGCCTTCACCCTGATAACCGCTTATGGCATTGTTCATGGCTTCGTTCCATTCCTCGTCGGTATAATACTTCTTGCCAAAAAGCCAATGAAGCAGATAGCTAAGCGATAAAAACTGCATTCTCGTATTGTTTTTTGAGTCCGTAAGCATACTGTTTTTGGTCGCTGCAACATTCATCTGTTTTTCATAGATGTCGTCCATGGACTCGGAAAAGCTCAGGTTTCCCGAATCAAGTCCCGTTCCGGAGTCTTCCGCACTTGACTCCTTTCTGTAACTGTTGTCTTCCATGTCGAGCTTTTTTAAGCCTGCTCGGTTCCATGTCATAAGAGTGCTTCGCTCCATGGAAGATGCCTGGTACAACCGTTTGGAACCCATGTTTACCTGGCTGTTTGTAATTACCATATATACGCCTCCTTGTTTGATTTACAGAACAGGTGCGCATGGTATTATCCGTCCTCAACTCATCAACTCCCCGTGGTCATAGGCTGACTTTCCCCTGATATCCGTATTTGGGTCTGCAAAGATTAGCTATTGCTAAATTTAGCAAAAAAAAGGACGTGCATATTCGTTTGGAATATGTACCGTCCGTGGGTATATTATCTGCCTTCATCCTGTCTGCAAATACTATATCGGAATGAGAACTAACGAAATCAACCCTGGAAAAACTTTTTTGCATTTCAGCCAATAATTGAAAGCTGAAACATGACCATTATCAGTCTTGATTTTGCCCGCTACCTACCATATCATTGAGTTATCGCGAAAGGAAAAGCATATGTTTACACATTTACATACCCATACAGAATACAGCCTTTTAGATGGCTCAAACAAAATAAAGGAGTACGTTGCCAGAGTGAAAGAGCTCGGCATGAACTCGGCTGCCATCACGGACCACGGCGTAATGTACGGGGTTATAGATTTCTACAAAACATGTAAAGAAAACGAGATTAATCCTATCCTGGGATGTGAGGTTTATGTAGCTCCAAATTCCAGATTTGACAGGGAAATCGGAGCAGGTGAGGACAGATACTATCACCTTGTTTTGCTTGCCGAGAATGATAAGGGCTATGCAAATCTCATGAAGATAGTTTCAAAGGGATTTGTTGACGGATATTATTACAAACCTCGAGTTGATAAAGAGGTTTTGACGGAATATCACGAGGGCATCATAGCGCTCTCAGCCTGCCTTGCAGGAGAAGTGGCAAGAGCCATAACCAGAGACAATTATGAAGAGGCAAAAAGTGTTGCACTCGAGTACAACGATATTTTTGGTGCGGGAAACTTTTTCCTTGAGCTTCAGGACCACGGAATACCTGAGCAGAAAAAGGTAAATGCTTCGCTCCTTCGATTGTCAAAAGAGACCGGTATAGAGTTGGTTTGTACCAATGATATTCATTACACATATGCGGATGATGCCGAGGCACATGACATACTGCTTTGCCTTCAGACAGGAAAAAAGCTTGCCGATGAAGACAGAATGCGCTACGAGGGCGGTCAGTATTACGTGAAGTCTGAGGATGAGATGAGACAGCTTTTCCCATATGCGCTTCAGGCTGTGGAAAACACCCAGAAAATAGCGGACAGATGTCACGTTGAGATAGAGTTTGGAAACACAAAGGTGCCGCATTTTGAGGTGCCGGAGGGATTTACCTCGGAGACATATCTTGAAAAGCTTTGCTACGATGGGCTTAAGGCCAGATATGACGAGGCCATGGTTAAAGAACTCACACCGCGACTTGAGTATGAGCTTGGTGTTATAAAAACCATGGGGTATGTGGATTACTTCCTTATAGTTTGGGATTACATCCGATTTGCGAGGGACAATGACATTATGGTAGGTCCCGGACGAGGAAGTGCTGCGGGAAGTCTTGTTGCCTATACAACCGGAATTACAAATATCGATCCTATCAGATACAACCTCATTTTCGAGAGATTCCTAAACCCTGAGCGAGTATCCATGCCCGATATAGACGTGGATTTTTGCTACGAGAGGAGACAGGAAGTCATTGATTACGTTGTTGAGAAATACGGAAAAGACTGCGTTACCCAGATAGTAACCTTCGGAACCCTTCTTGCAAAAGGAGTCATAAGGGACGTTGGGCGAGTAATGGATTTGCCTTACGCCTTTGTGGACAATATCGCAAAAGCCATCCCAAATGTTTTGGGAATCACGATAGATGGCGCGATGCAGATGAATCCGGAGCTTCGCCAGATGTATGCCGAGGATGAGAGTGTAAAGAAACTCATCGATATGGCAAAAAGGCTTGAGGGCCTGCCTAGACATACTTCGATGCATGCTGCCGGTGTCGTTATTTCGCAGAAACCGATGGACGAGTATGTTCCGCTTTCCAGAGGCTCTGATGGAATGATAACCACGCAGTTTACCATGACGACCATCGAGGAACTTGGACTTCTCAAGATGGATTTCCTGGGACTTCGAACTCTTACGGTTATTCAGAATGCCGTAAAGATGATAGAGAAAAACTACGGTAAAAAGATTGATATCGACCATATCGATTTTGATGATAAAAACATATTTGCATCCCTCGGAACAGGAAACTGCGACGGAGTGTTCCAGCTCGAGTCTGCGGGAATGCAGAACTTCATGAAGGAGCTCAAACCGCAAAACCTCGAGGATGTCATAGCCGGAATTTCGCTTTACCGTCCGGGACCTATGGATTTCATACCTCAGTACATCGCGGGAAAAAATGCAAATGGCAACATAGACTATGATTGCCCTGAGCTTGAGCCAATCCTTTCTCCTACATACGGATGTATCGTCTACCAGGAGTAGGTTATGCAGATAGTGCGTGACCTCGCGGGATACACCTGGGGAAGATCGGACCTTGTTAGACGTGCCATGTCCAAGAAAAAGGGTAAGGTCATGGAGCAGGAGAGGAAAAACTTTGTATACGGAAATCCGGATGAAAACGTTCCGGGATGCGTGTCTAGGAATATAAAGGAAGAAGTTGCAAACAAGATTTACGACGAAATGATAGATTTCGCCAAGTACGCTTTCAATAAATCTCATGCAGCAGCCTACGCTGTGGTCTCATACCAGACCGCATACTTGAAATATTATTATCCGAAGGAATACATGGCAGCACTCATGACTTCCGTCATGGACAATACAACGAAGGTCAGCGAGTACATTTTCTCATGCAGAAGAATGGGGATATCCATACTTTCCCCTGACTTGAACGAGGGAGAAGCTGGATTCTCTGTTTCTGGCGACAGTATTAGATACGGCCTCTCGGCTATCAAAAATGTGGGGCGTCCGGTCATTTCTGCAATAATAGCGGAGCGTACCGAGAGAGGGCCGTTTAGAGATATAAACGATTTTCTCGAGAGAATGGACGGCCGCGAGGTAAACAAGCGCGCGGTTGAAAACTTTATAAAAGCAGGAGCCATGGATACTTTCCCGGGCAACAGAAGTCAGAAGATGAAGGTCTACACGATCATCATGGACAACATTGCCCATGACAAGAAAAACAAGATGGCCGGGCAGATGAGTCTCTTTGATTTTGCTGCAGAGGAAGACAAGACAGAGTTTAAAATCAATTTCCCGAACGTGCCTGAGTTTGAAAAGAGCGAGCTTTTGGCATACGAGAAGGAAGTTATGGGAATCTATGTCAGCGGACATCCTCTGGAAGAGTACGAGGAGAGATGGAGAAAGAACATATCCGCCACAACGGCCGACTTCCTTGTAGACCCTGAAACAGGAGCAACCAA
>JAILLZ010000054.1 GCA_024692885.1 Lachnospiraceae bacterium
GATGTCACAATCGTGGGCCTCATGGTTTCATTGAACCGTATGGAAGTGGGCCTTGGCGGAGAAAAGTCTGCCCTCGATGAGATAAAGGAAAAGTTTGGATTCGAAGCAAGAGCCATCGTTACGATGGAGGACGTTGTGGAACATCTTTACAATAAAGAGGTTGACGGAAAAGTTGTTATCGATGACACACTTAAAGCTGCTATAGACAAGTATTATGAGCAGTACGGCGTAAGATGAGAAAGAAAAACAGAAGAACAAACAAATTTACAAATAAAAAGCACTCCGTAAAGGGGCTTATGGCCTGCATTTTGGATGGGATATCATTAATCACGCTTATCATGGTTTTTGCCATGGCGTTCAATTCATCCGGAAACGTGGGCAGCTATCTTGGAATGACAGGAATAGCTTCACTCATCCTTTCAATGATGGGCTTGATATTTGCGATACAGGGCTTTCGTGAGGAGACAACCTTCAACACCATGCCGGGAGTGGGAATAGGACTCTCGGTCTTCACCATACTCTGTTGGGGAGGAATGCTGGTGCTTGGCGGAGCCATTGTACTTGGATACTAGTACATCGTATTAATAAGATTTATTCACGATGTGCGCGGAATAATAGAGGAAAGTTATGTTATATAAAGAAATATTTAGAGAAGAAAATGAAAATGTGGCCGAGAGATTCGACCTTATGTCTGAAAAGATAAAGGCCATCAGTTCAGGCGAAGCGGCAGCAGTAAAATTTGCCGATTTCTTCAAAACAATGGCTGACTACATTTTGTTTTCAGTAGATTTATTCAATCAGGAAGAAGCCGGAACTCTTTTTGAAAAGTCACTCGAAGGCTTAAAAGAGGACAACCATCGCATGGTGGAGATGCAGCTCCCTTCCAATTATGAAAAGAGTTATCTCAATCCGACATATGCAAAAGAGGTTTTCGGTGAGGATTATTACAGACCGTTAATGATTCTTGCATCAGATTTGCAGGCTCTTCCAAGCTATGCATTTGAAGGAAAAAAGATGCATATGACCATTTGGATGGAGCTTTTTGCAGAGATCTTTACACTTTTTGAGGAGGAAGATACAGCTCCTTCGGAAGTAAAAGATGCAATGTACTGGTTCTTCCATGACTACAGTGAAGTCTTTGCGGAAGACAAAGTGAGAGATATGGTTGACAGCAAATATGATTTCTTCACAGACCTCATTATGAACTGTGATTTGACCGACACAAAGTATCTCTACAGATTCGGTGAGTATGTTTCGGAAAACGAAATCAGAACAGCCGAGTTCATGAATACGCTTTCAGACGAGGAGATTCAGTCGATGGCAGACACCATGACTGAAGGCTACAGAATCGGATACGAGCATCTCGGAAAAGATTTAAGTAAAAAGAATACCATTAATCTTGAGTGTCCTCTTGGCTTCGAGAGAATGTCGAGACAGGTTATCAAGAATTTTAAAAAGCTTGGACTTGAAACCACAATATTCAGAAACCCAAATACTTCATTTGCGGGATTCGGAGGAGCTAAGTTTGGTTTCTACTCAAGCTCTGTAAATAAGCAGTATGAGTTCGATCACAGATACGACAAGGCTTTTTACCTTGACAAGGCTTTTGCTGAGAGAAGAATCGAAGCCATGCATGCTGCATATGAAAAGTACAAAGACCAGGCGCAGGTTCATGCGGGACCTGCTGTTGTGGAAATCTTCGGAGAGATTCCTTTTGAGCCAAAGAATAATGCGGATGCTCTCAAATATGACAGAAAGCAGAATGAGACAAACGTTTATATCATGGGAAGACTCAGCGATATGGCAAACACATACATTCCGGGAGACGAGAGAAGCTTTACCATCATCTCTTATCCGGTGCCTGCCATAGGTGATAAATTCGAAGAAATCTTCAGAGAGACAGTAAAGATAAACACCCTCGACTATCATCTCTACCAGGATATGCAGCAAAAAATCATAGATATTTTGGACAAGGCAAAGACTGTTCATGTTACGGGAAAAGGCGATAACCGCACAGATATGTATGTGC
Organism: Lachnospiraceae bacterium; assembly: GCA_024692885.1. GTDB lineage: Bacteria > Bacillota > Clostridia > Lachnospirales > Lachnospiraceae > JAILHT01. The sequence goes on from JAILLZ010000054.1 coordinate 2,030, forward strand.
AGATTCATCCGCTTTCAGACCCTTTAAAACAGACAGCTTTTGAGAACTGTGTTGCGGATGTAAACATTCCTGTCGGAGAGGTATTTACCTCACCGGTTCTTGAGGGAACTCACGGAAAACTTCACGTTTCCAAGGTGTTCTTGAATGAACTTATGTATCTCGACCTGGAGATAGATTTCGAAGACGGAAAGATTGTTTCATACAACTGCGCAAACTTCGAAACTGAAAAAGAGAACAAAGATTACATTTACAATAATGTGCTCATGCAGCATGAAACCCTGCCTATCGGTGAGTTTGCCATAGGAACAAACACCACTGCATACAAGGTCGGAAGAGATTATGACATCCAGGATAAGTTTACAATTCTTATCGCAGAAAAGACCGGACCACATTTTGCAGTCGGTGACACATGCTACTCAAGAGCAGAGGATACAGCAGTATTCAACCCGGACGGTAAGGAGATAATAGCAAGGGACAATTCGGTTTCCATATTGAGAAAGGAAGACCCTGCAAAAGCTTACCTGAACTGTCATACAGATATCACAATTCCATACGATGAGCTGCAGGACATCGTGGCCATCGGATACGACGGAACGGAATACGATATCATCCGCGACGGAAAGTTTGTTGTGCCGGGAACCGAGAAGCTCAACGAGCCATTGAACTAAACGAGCCGTTTAACTGAATTAACAGTTGAATTTATCAGGGCAACGACGGAAATAATATAAGAGTAAGGCAGAAGTATGAGATATCCTGAATTTTTAAAAGAAAACGGAACCATCGGATTTGCGGCACCGGCTTTCGGATGCGCCACAGAGCCGTACAAAAGCGCATTTGATAATGCTCTGAAGACATTTGAAAAAATGGGACATAAGGTTTTTCTCGGGGAAAACTGTTATGCCGGACTTGGAATCGGAATAAGCAACAAACCTTCAAAATGTGCGAAGGAACTTACCGAGGTTTATACCGGAAGTGACTGCGATGCGATTATTTCCGTGGGCGGCGGTGAGCTTATGTGTGAAACCATCGGTGAGCTTGATTTTGAAAAGATAAAGCAGGCGAAGCCAAAGTGGTTCATGGGATATTCAGACAACACAAATTTCGTGTTTTTAAACACCATACTCTGTGACACGGCCGGAATTTACGGACCTTGCGCAAACGAGTTTGGAATGGAGCCGTGGCATGAGGCCATAACCGATGCCTACAATCTTATGTGTGGAAAAAACCTTAAGATAAAGGGCTACGATCTTTGGGAGAAAGACGGCGGAAGAACAGAGGAAGAACCTCTCTTGCCGTACAATCTAACAGAGAAGAAGATATTGAAATACGGTGGAACCTGTAAAGGGGATGAGGCGTCATTTTCAGGAAGACTCATAGGAGGTTGCCTTGACTGTCTCGAAAACCTTTGCGGAACCAAGTACGACAAGGTTGAAGAGTTTGCAGAGAAGTACAAAGAAGATGGAATTGTCTGGTTCATCGAGGCGTGCGATTTCAATGTGATGTCCATAAGAAGAGCTATGTGGCATTTGAAAAATGCGGGCTGGTTCAAATACACACGAGGCTTTTTAATCGGAAGACCATATTTCTTCGGACAGGAAATAATGGGACTTGACCAGTACAAGGCGGTGCTTGGCGTAGTGGAAGACTTGAATGTTCCTGTTATCATGGACTGCGACATCGGACATTTGTCACCGATGATGCCTTTGATATGTGGAAGCTATGCTGAGATAAACGCAAAGGCAAATGATATCACCGTGGACATGAAACTGATATAGTGGATTTATTTCCGTTATTTCAAATACAACATAAAAAGAAAAAAAGCATTTAAGATAAGGAGAAACACCATGGCAAAAGTTGGAATTATAATGGGTAGCGACTCTGACATGCCTGTAATGTCAAAGGCAGCAGACATCCTTGAGGAGTTTGGAATCGACTATGAAATGACCATCATTTCAGCTCACAGAGAGCCTGACATTTTCTTTGAATACGCTAAGAGCGCAGAAGAAAAAGGATTCAAGGTGATTATAGCGGGAGCAGGAATGGCAGCACATCTTCCTGGAATGTGCGCAGCGATTTTCCCAATGCCTGTTATCGGAATTCCAATGCATACAACTTCTTTGGGAGGAAAAGATTCCCTCTATTCCATAGTGCAGATGCCAAGCGGCATCCCGGTTGCGACCGTTGCCATAAACGGAGGAGCAAACGCAGGTATACTTGCGGCTAAGATTCTTGCAACTTCAGATGAGAGCCTTCTTAAAAAGATAAAAGATTATTCAGAGAAAATGAAAAATCAGGTAGTCGCAAAGGATGCCAGATTAAAAGAAGTAGGATATAAGAATTACTAATAATGAGAAAATCAAGAGAGAAAAGAGAAACCAACAAACCTTTGATAGCGGCCATCATAGTTGTGCTTGCCGTCGCGGCTCTTGTTGCTGTTACGTTTTTTTCGGTTAAAAACAGGATAGAAAAAGAGGACAGCGAGAGAGTTGCAGGCATAGAAGCCTTAGAGGCGGAAAACTATGATGAGGCAATAAACAGATTTAACACAGCTCTTTCCCTTGCCATTGGCGGAGTGGGAGAAAAAGAGAGAGACATTTGCTATTACAAGGCCATTGCCCAGTATGCAAAGGGTGACCTTTCGGGAGCGCTTGAGACTTACAATGCACTTGTCTCATATGATGAAAAAAGCGCAGAAGCCCATTTTTTGAGAGGCTGTGTTTACCTTGAACTCGGAGAAAGCATATCCGCAATAGCTGATTACAATGCAGCTGCCGAGAACACAGATGATATCGAGATGCTGCTTCAGATGTATGACAACCTGAAAAGCTATGATATGCTGGACGAAGCGGAAGTCTATCTCAGACTGATAATAGATAAAAAATCAAAAAACACGGCAGACAACCTTTTGACAAAGGGAAGAGCGTATTTTATAACAGGAGATTATGAGCTCGCAATAGATGCGCTGGTTCAGTCTGTCGATAAGGGAAATACAAAAGCATACCTGTATTTGTACAAGGTATATGAGGCAACCGGTGATACACAGAATGCGGCTGACTGTCTTGAAAAATATGTTACGGATTTCCCAGAAAGTTCGGTGGCTTACAACGTAAAAGGCTGTGATGCCATGGAAAGCGGAGATTACCAGACGGCAGTCACATATTTCCTTTCAGGACTTGCTGTTACGGACCTCACAAACGAGCAGGAACTTACGAGAAACCTCATAGCAGCATATGAGTATCTCGGAGATTACGATACAGCATGGACATACACATCTGCATATCTTGAGAAATTCTCAGGAGATGAGGAGATGGAGCGCGAAGCCGAGTTTATAAAATCTCGTGCATCTTCTGCTGAGTAAGAATAAATAGAAGGGCGTATATATGCCGATTGAAACAGAAAAGAAGCAGGAAAAAGTAATACTTGTTGCTGTTTCACAGAGTGACGGGGATGATACCGAGGATTCCGTAAGGGAGCTCGGAGAACTTGTGAACACTGCAGGGGCAGAGGTCGCAGGTGTGGTCATTCAAAACAGGGAAAGAATACATCCCGGCACTTATGTCGGAACAGGTAAAATAGAAGAAATAGCGGAGCTGATAGACATAACCCATTCCGATGGAATAGTCTGCGACGATGAACTTTCACCGGCACAGATGAAAAACCTCGAAGGCATCTTGCATTGCAAGGTTATGGACAGAACCATGGTTATTCTGGATATCTTTGCGGGACGTGCCTCAACCAGCGAGGGAAAACTTCAGGTTGAACTGGCACAGCTGCGTTACCGACTGAATCACCTTACGGGTATGGGACGTGAAATGTCCAGACTTGGAGGAGGTATCGGAACCAGAGGTCCCGGAGAAAAGAAGCTTGAGATTGACAGACGTCTCATAAGGGACAGGATATCCATTCTAAAGTCGGAGCTCAAGGATGTGGTGAGACACCGCGAGATAAACAGAAAGCAAAGGGAGAAAAACCATGTTCCCGTTGCGGCCATCGTGGGATACACCAACGCCGGAAAATCCACACTTTTAAATGTACTTACGGGTGCGGATGTTCTGGAGGAGGACATGGTATTTGCGACACTTGATCCTACAACCAGAGTGTTGAAGCTTGATAACAAGCAGGAAATACTTCTGACGGATACTGTCGGATTTATAAGAAAGCTTCCGCATCATTTGATAGATGCATTCAGGAGCACACTTGAGGAAGCAAAGTATGCGGATTTCATTATCCACGTCGTCGACTCTTCAAACCCTGAAGCGGACAAGCAGATGCACATAGTCTATGAGACCTTGAGAAATCTCGGTGTCGAAGGAAAAAAGATACTTACGCTTTTCAACAAGAGCGATTTGAGAAGAGAGCATCTTATGGACAGCGATGAGTTCTTCGTGAATCCTTTGCATGATTTCATGGCGGATGAGACATTGGAAATCTCCGCTGCTAAGGGCGAGGGACTTGATGAAGTCAAAGAAAAGCTTGCATCGTTCTTGAGAGACGATAAGATATATGTCGAGCGAGTCATCCCTTTTGGGATGGCAGGATTAATTCAAAACATCAGGAAAACAGGCGAACTCAAAGAGGAATCCTACGAGGCGGACGGAATTCATATCAAAGCCTACGTAACAATGGAAACCTACGGAAAACTGCCGTGATTGTTTGATTGGTTGATTGGTTGATTGGTTGATTTTGCAATCATTTGAGAAGATGCCATGAATACACTGAGAGTTTTGTAAAAGAAGACATTTATATTAATAGAAAAGAGGAAAAAATACATGAGTAAGGAACTTGCAAAAACTTATGATCCTAAAGATATAGAAGACCGTTTGTACAAGAAATGGGAGGACAACGGATATTTCCATGCCGAGCCTGACAGAAGTAAAAAACCATTTACCATTGTCATGCCACCTCCAAACATCACAGGACAGCTTCACATGGGACATGCATTGGACAACACAATGCAGGATATTCTTATCCGCTACAAGAGAATGCAGGGATACAATGCTCTCTGGCAGCCTGGAACAGACCATGCGGCTATCGCAACAGAGGTTAAGGTTATCGCTGCATTAAAGGAGCAGGGAATCAACAAAGAGGATCTCGGAAGAGACGGTTTCCTTGAGAAGTGCTGGGACTGGAGAAAAGAGTACGGCGGAAGAATCGTAAAACAGCTCAAGAAGATGGGTTCATCTGCAGACTGGAGCAGAGAGCGTTTCACAATGGACGAGGGATGCTCGGATGCAGTACTTGAAGTGTTTACACGTCTTTACGAAAAAGGATGGATTTACAAGGGCTCTCGTATCGTAAACTGGTGTCCATGTTGTCAGACATCAATTTCCGATGCAGAGGTTATCCACGAGGATCAGGACGGATTTTTCTGGCACATCAACTACCCTGTAGTAGGTGAGGAAGGAAGATTTGTTGAGATTGCAACAACAAGACCTGAGACACTTTTCGGAGATACAGCTGTAGCAGTAAATCCGGATGACGAGAGATACAAAGATATTGTAGGAAAGACATTAAAGCTTCCTTGCACAGACAGGGAAATCCCTGTTATCGCAGACTCATACGTTGATAAGGAGTTTGGAACAGGTTGCGTTAAAATCACACCTGCTCACGACCCTAACGACTTTGAGGTTGGAAAGAGACATAATCTTGAGGAAATCGTTGTAATCGGTGACGACGGAATCATGAACAAATATGCCGGAAAATATGAGGGAATGGACAGATACGAGTGTAGAGAAGCACTTGTTGAAGATTTGAAAAAAGAAGGTCTTCTCGTAAAGGTTGTTCCTCATACACATGCTGTTGGAACACATGACCGTTGCGGCACCACAGTTGAGCCTATGATCAAGCAGCAGTGGTTCGTAAAGATGGACGAGATGATCAAGCCTGCAGTTGAGTGCATCAAAAACGGTGAAGTTACACTCCTTCCTAAGAGAATGGATAAGACATACTTCAACTGGACAGACAACATCCGTGACTGGTGTATTTCACGTCAGCTCTGGTGGGGACACAGAATCCCTGCATACTACTGTGAAGATTGTGGCGAGATGGTTGTTGCGAAGAGCGCACCTGAGAAATGTCCAAAGTGCGGTGGCACACATTTCAAGCAGGATGAGGATACACTTGATACATGGTTCTCATCAGCACTCTGGCCATTTTCAACACTTGGCTGGCCAAACAAGACAGAGGATTTGGATTACTTCTATCCAAACGATGTGCTTGTAACAGGATACGATATCATTTTCTTCTGGGTAATCAGAATGATTTTCTCAGGATATGAGCATATGGGAAAAGCACCGTTTAATACTGTTCTTTTCCACGGACTTGTAAGAGATTCCCAGGGAAGAAAGATGAGTAAGTCTTTAGGAAACGGAATCGATCCGCTCGAGGTTATCGACAAGTACGGTGCCGATGCGCTCAGACTTACACTTATCACAGGAAACGCTCCTGGAAATGACATGCGTTTCTACTGGGAGAGAGTAGAATCTTCAAGAAACTTTGCAAACAAAGTATGGAACGCATCAAGATATATAATGATGAACATCGGAGATGAGAAGCTTGAGACACCGAGTGCTTCCGATTTCACAGCTGAGGACAAGTGGATTCTTTCATCTGTAAATACACTTGCTAAGGATGTTACCGAGAACATGGACAAGTTTGAGCTCGGAATAGCTGTTCAGAAGGTTTATGACTTCATTTGGGATGAGTTCTGCGACTGGTACATCGAGATGACAAAGCGTCGTATCTGGAACAAGGAGAATGACCCTAAGGCTGCAAACACAGCTCTTTGGGTTTTGAGAGAGGTTCTTTCAGACAGCTTGAAGCTCTTACATCCTTACATGCCGTTCGTAACAGAGGAAATCTATTGCACACTTCTTCCGGATGAGGAGACCATCATGCTTGCTGAGTGGCCAAAGTTCAGAGAGGACAGATGTTTCCCTGAAGAGGAAAGTGCACTTTCAAGAGTAAAAGAGCTTGTAAAAGCAGTGAGAAACAGAAGAAATGAGATGAACGTTGCACCTTCAAGAAAGGCAGCAGTTCACATTGTTTCAGAAAAAGATGATGTGCTTTCAATGTTTGATGAGCTTAAAGATATGTATGCAACTCTTATGTCAGCAAGTGAGGTAATCACTTCAAAGACAACAGAGGGTATCGGAGAGGATGCCGTTTCCATAGTTATTCCGGATGCGGTTGTATACATTCCGCTTGCAGAGCTCGTTGATCTTGCGGCAGAAAAAGAGAGACTCACCAAGGAGAAGGAGAGACTCACAAAGGAACTTGCAAGATCAAGAGGCATGTTGAACAACGAGAAATTTATCTCAAAAGCTCCGGCTGAAAAGGTAAACGAAGAAAAAGAAAAGCTTGCTAAATATGAGCAGATGATGCAGCAGGTAGAGGCACAGCTGGCTTCGCTCAATTGAAATAGAGCATGATATGTGATACCATATTATAGAGTGTTTGTCTTTTTATTTGGGGTTGAGAGATGATCATAAAGGAACCTGTAGTAAGGATTGCCGAGGACGATATGGAAGCCTATCTTTATCTTCCAGTCCCGGCAGATATCACAAGAGAATACAGTATGGGAGAGCTTATTGAAGTCCTAAAGAGAAATCAGGTGATTTCGGGGATAGATCAAAAGGCTCTTCTTTCTATGGTTAAAGGTCATGTATACCTCAAGGAAACACTTATTGCCTCGGGAAAAGAACCGGTTGACGGCGCAGACGGATATTACAGATTCTTTTTTGAAAGCGATGTGGCAAAAAACGAGGCCATGCCTGATTCGGACGGAAACATAAACTACGACGAGTATAAGAACCTTGAAATTGTGAACAAGGGAGAGATTGTAGCTGAATATGTTTCAGCTGTCCAGGGCACCAATGGCTACACGGTTAAGGGAAGACTGCTTCAGTGTAAGAGAGGCAAGGAGCTTCCACCTTTAAAGGGTATCGGTATCACGAAAGACGAGACAAACGGAAGGGTTTATTTTGCCACAGAATCCGGACGTGTGGATATCATAAAAGACAGAATAATGATTCATCCGGTGGTTCTTATCAAGGATGATTTAAACAGAATGGATGCCCCTCTCGATGTAAAGGGAGATGTGGTTATTCGTGGAAATGTGGATAACGGAGCGAAGATTACGGCAACCGGAACAGTCACTGTAGACGGTCTCGTTTACGGAGCCGAGATTGACGCCGGAGGAGATCTTCTCGTAAGAGGAGGTATTTCCGGAAACAATGCTGCCGTCATTGAAGCTCGAGGAAATGTGGTTGCAAAATTTATAGAGCATGCCACTGTCAAAGCGGAGGGCACCATAAAGACGGACATCATTATGGACTCCGATGTGTTTGCACTCGAAAAAATCAGTGTGACAAGCGGCAAAGGTACAATTCTCGGAGGAATGGTGCATTCTGTTGTCGGAATAGAAGCCAACGACGTGGGAAACAATGTCGGGCTTAAGACTTTTATCAGACTAGGAGTTGCTCCTGAAGATCTTAAAAAAATCATGCTGCTCAACAAGGAAAATGCAGTTTATGAGATGAGCATTGCAAATGCCAACGAGTTTTTGAAAGCCTGTGAAGAGAGAGAGAAGAACGAGGGAATATCCATGAAGGATAATCCCGAGAGACTTGAGATACTTAAGACCAAGATTAAACTCACCAGCAAACAGGCCCTTGCCCGTGCGGAACTTAAAGTCCACATGGAGCATATGGCAAAGAGCAGTATGGCGAAGATTGTTATTCATGACAACCTTTATGCCGGAACAACATTTTTCTTTGAGGACCTGAAACTTGAGAACACCAACCAAAAGGAACACGTATTTGTGAGAAAGCTTGGAAAGAAGCTTAAGATAGACAGTTTATATTGACGTTGCCTTTTACATGGAAAGGAAATAGCGAGAATGATAGATTTTGAGGAAGAATTAAAGAAATTCAAACCGAGTCTTGAGGTTGAAGATGCAGAGGATGCAATCTATTCCAGAGACTTGCATGATATGAACGATATTCTTATGGAAATCATGAGAGAAAAGGAAAATGCCCGATGAAGTGTTATAGATGCGGCGAAACTCTGGGCAGGGGAAAACGTTGCCCTGAGTGTGGAGCGGACGTTAGATTATACAAAAGAATAATGTTTAGTTCCAATTATTACTATAATCTGGGATTGGACAGAGCGCGTGTCAGGGACCTCACCGGAGCTGTTGAAGCTCTTGAGAAGAGCTTGGGACTCAATAAAAATAACAGGGACGCCAGAAATCTTCTGGGTCTCGTTTATTTTGAGATGGGAGAGACTGTATCGGCCCTCAGTGAATGGGTCATCAGCAGAAATCTTGACAGTAGGGATAACATTGCCACCACCTATCTTAAGGAGGTACAGAACAATCCCGAGAGACTTGACACTATCAATCAGACCATCAAAAAGTACAACCAGGCACTGGCTTATTGCAAACAGGACAGCAAGGATCTTGCCATAATTCAGTTGAAAAAAGTCATTGCCTTAAATCCGAAACTGGTAAAGGCTCACCAGCTCCTGGCACTTCTCTACATTGAGGAGGGAAGATATGACAGGGCTAAAAAGGAGCTCAGAGTAGCGGCAAAGATTGACGAGGGAAATACTCTTACTCTCCGCTACATGAAGGAAGTAAACGACAGGCTTAAGGTAAACGGCGGAAACAAAAAGCCTAAGAAGGACGACATCCTTACATATCAGAGCGGAACAGAGACAATCATAATGCCGAGGACATTTGTAGAAATGTCCACGACACACACGATAATAAACCTTATTATCGGTATAGTTTTGGGAATTGCAGTTAGCGTTTTTCTTATAATGCCGGGACTTCGCTCTAAGGACGTAAGTTCAGTAAACAACACATTAAAAGAAGTAAACGAGACCTTGGCGACAAAGGAATCGACCATTGCTTCGCTCGAGGCTCAGATTGAGGAGATACAGGGTACTCTTGATGATGCAAATAAGAGCATCGAGGATTCCGACACCAAGCTTAACAGCTATAAAATGCTTATCACGGCATACAATTATGTTGTCAATGATGATTTGGAAAATGCAGGAAACGCGTTGGCTTCTGTGAACACGGATGACCTTTCCGATGATATGAAAGCATTGTATGAAAGCCTTAATGCTTCAGTCAGTGAGCAGTATATAGTGGCTCTGTACGAGAGCGGATACTCTGCATACAACAGCTCAAACGATGCAACTGCAATAGAAGCCCTTTCAAAGGTTGTTGCTTTGGAGGAAGATTACGAGGACGGAAATGCTCTGTTTTATCTTGGACAGGCCTACAGAAGAAGCGGAGATCTTGAAAATGCAGTGAATTATTTCAAGAGATTTGTGGAACTTCATCCGGGAACACAGAGAGCATCTACCGCTCAGTCATACATAAATCAGTATGAGGCTAGTGCCGGTACGACAACGACGGGAACAACAACCGATGACAGCAGTACAACAACTACAGATGCTGCAACCACCGATAATGGAACAGCAACTGATGGTGAGGCCGGACAGCAGTAAGAAAGCAATATTTTGCATGCTATTTAGATTTACATTGTAATAACACAAATGTATTGTTTTTAGATTTACAGGATATATTATATGGATTTTGATTTTACAGCTATTTTTCACAATAACATGTTAATAAGTGCTCTTCTGAGCTGGGCTATTGCTCAGCTTTTGAAGACAATTATTTATGCCATTATGAATAAGGAGTTGGATTTTGAGAGACTCTTTGGAGATGGCGGAATGCCAAGCGGACACTCGGCAACTGTCACGGCTCTCACCGTAACAGCGGCATTGGAGCAGGGATTTGATTCCCCGGTCTTTGCCGTAGCCTTTGTCTTTTCCATAGTGGTAATGCATGATGCAATGGGCGTTCGACTTGAAGCCGGAAAGCATGCAGTCATGTTGAACAATCTTTTTGAATTTATGGATCCGGAAATTTCGCCGGAGCAGAAACTTAAAGAGTTCCTGGGACATACACCTACACAGGTTGTAGCCGGAGCTGTTTTAGGACTTGTTGTGGCATTGGTATTTCACTTTGCCTAATATAGACTGATTTGATTATTTGGCAATTCTGTATCAGTTGCCGGAACCGAATATTTGATTTTTGAGTTTACGACCTGTCGGGGTGGCTGCCAAGCCGCCGCCGGCAGTTTCTTTTAGTGAGGCAGGAAGTGCTTCGCCTACTTCGCGCATGGCATCGATACACTCGTCGACAGGTATTTTAGGTTCGATACCTGCAAGTGCCATATCTGCACTCGAAAATGCAATGACCAGTCCCGAAACATTTCTTTTTATACAAGGTATTTCAACCAATCCTGCTACAGGATCGCATACAAGTCCCATCTGGTTTGATATTGCTATGGCACAAGCATCCGCACACTGTTTTGGCGTGCCACCCATAAGCTCCACGAGAGATGCTGCAGCCATTGCTGCGGCAGAACCGCACTCGGCCTGACAACCTCCCTCGGCTCCGGCAATGCTTGAACGCTCAGCTATTACCATACCGAAGGCGCCTGCTGTGAACATGGACATAACAAGATCTTTTTCAGCAAAGCCCTTGTCCTCACGAAGACTTACCAAACACCCCGGCAGAATTCCACAACTACCGGCTGTAGGAGCCGCAACTATCTTACCCATAGAGGCATTGCATCCGGCCACGGCCAATGCTCTTGCAATGGCTTTGGACATGAAGCTTCCGCATAAGCTTTTCTTTTCCTCTGCGTATTTGTTCATGATATAGCCTTCTCCGCCCGTCAGTCCGGACATGGATTTTCTGTCTTTTTTCATTCCATCCTTAACGGATTCTTCCATAATATGAAAGCTCTCCTTCATACGGTCATACAATTCTTCTGCCGGTGTTTCAATGGCCTTTGCCTGATCGTTTAAAGTGAGTTCGCTGATTTTTACTTTTCTTTTCTCGGCTTCACGCACGAGTTCAGTTATTGATGTGTATTTAAGCATGTGTTATTGACCTTTATAACTGCAAATAAAAATGCTGATATCTTTTTGTGTTCGTGATATCTGTGTTGATTTAATTCGTGTCAGATTTTGCGAATCAGGATTGCGTTGATGACGTGGTCGATTCCTCTGATATCCTTCACCAAGGTTTCCGGTGGCTGATTGTCTATCTCGATACTCATGATGGCAATGCCGCCTTTTTGCTGCCTTGAGAGATTGAAGTTGGATATGTTTATATCCTCGTATTCCCAGTGCATCAGGTTTGTAACACCTGCGATAACTCCCGGGGTGTCCTCATGCATGACAAGTAATGTGTTGTTGTCACCGGTGAATTTTACTTCCATTCCGTTTATTCGATTAACCAGTATGTTTCCACCACCGATGCTGGCTCCCTGCATGACTCCCTCAGTACCGTCTTCAAGGTAGTAGTGAATACGTGCAGTGTTAGGATGAGCCCCGCGTATGTTTTCCTTAAGAAAGACATATTCAATTTGCTTTTTGTCTGCGATATCCAAAGCATCCCTGATTTCCGGTGAGAAACTGTCGTAACCCATAATTCCGGCGAGAAGAGCCCTGTCGGTTCCATGGCCTTTATAAGTTTTCGCAAAAGAACCTGAGAGGGTTATCTCAACCTTTTTTATTTTTCTTCCATCCGCCAGTTTGTTGACAACACCGCCGAGTCTTACGGCACCTGCAGTGTGCGAACTTGATGGTCCAATCATGACCGGTCCGATTATATCGAAAACATTCATAGCTTTCCTCCGTGAATGTGTGTATTCTTACCGAAAAATTATATCAGCTGTTGAGGGGCTTTTACAAGTTTATATAGTGCAATTACGGGCAAGAGGGGAATCGCAAATGTACATGTACGAAAAGTTGAACATAGATGGTTTTGTGCATGTGAAAATCAGGATGTTGATTTTTACATGCAAGAAATGTGAAAAGAAGTTTTAAGCATATACTGAAAAAGTGTATAATTGATTTGAATGCATCTATAATGCATTTACGAGAGCACTCATGTGCAATCAAAGAGAATCACAAAAACAAAAGGAGTGTGGGAAATATGGAAAAGCAGACAATCACAGTAACTATAAAAACTCAGGGCGAAAATTGCGAAATGACAGATGCCGAAATCAAAAAATGGTATGAGGAGAAGATAGCAGGATTATTCAATCCTGAGTACGGAACACCGGAAATCACGGTGGACCTCAAGAGAGAGATTACAGAATAACAACAAGAAAAGGACAGAAAATTGGGACATTTATGAAGACAGGCAATATTAGAAAAATGATAACTTACTATGGCAAGTACAAGAAAGTATTCTGGCTGGATTTGTTTTTTGCAGCATTATCGGCCGGAATAGTTCTGGTGATTCCGCTTATAGTAAGATATGTGACATCAAAACTTGTATACAACGAGACAGCGGTTATTCTTGAGCAGGGAAAATGGATAGCGTTTGGTCTAATCATAATGATTATTGTTGATTTTGGATGCAAGTTTTACATTTCAAACATTGGGCACGTCATGGGAACTCATATTGAGTATGACATGCGTGCAGAGGTGTTTGACCATTTGCAGAAGCTTTCCTTTGCATTTTATGACAACCAGAAAGTAGGAGCTTTGATGTCAAGAATCACAAACGATTTGTTTGACATTACGGAGCTTATGCATCACGGACCGGAGAATATCATACTAAGCGTGATAAAAATAGCCGGTGCTATATGCATCCTCCTTTCCATCAATCCAAAACTTGCTCTTGCAACAGTGGCAGTGCTTCCTTTCATGTTTTTGTTTGCGTATGTCATGAACAAAAAAATGAGATTGGCATTCAGAAAGAACAGGGCAAAAATTGCGGAGATAAACGGTCAGATAGAGGACAATCTTTCGGGAATAAGGGTTGTAAAATCTTTTGCAAATGAAGAGATAGAAAATGAAAAGTTTAAGGTAGGAAACCTCGGTTTCTTGGATGCAAAGAAAAACAGCTATTTTTACATGGGTGTTTTTCAGGCCGGAGTGGGAACCTTTACAACAATCGTTCAGGTAATAGTCATTGTTGTGGGAATTCTGCTTATAGCGGCAGGAGGTGTAACCGTAACTGATTTTGTTACGTTTATGCTTTACATCAGCGTTCTCACTGAGCCGATAAACACACTTATCAATTTCACCGAGCAGTTCCAGAACGGTTACACGGGATTTGAGCGTTTTCAGGAGATTATGAACACGGAACCTGATATCGCGGATAAGCCTGATGCTAAACCGCTAAATGTTGTTGCGGGAGAAATTGAGTTTGAGAATGTTTCATTTAAATATGAAGATGCAAACGAGAGCGTTCTCACAAACGTAAACTTAAAAGTTCCTGCAGGAGCATATTACGCGTTGGTTGGATCATCCGGAGCAGGAAAGAGTACTCTTTGCTCTCTCATTCCGCGATTCTACGATACAACCGAGGGTGACATAAAGATAGACGGAACTGACATCAGAGATGTGACTTTAAAGAGCATCCGAAACCAGATTGGTATAGTGCAGCAGGATGTTTATCTTTTCGCAGGAACAATATATGAAAACATTCTTTACGGTAAACCTAATGCTACAAGAGAAGAGGTAATCGAGGCAGCAAAAAATGCAAATGCGCATGACTTTATAATGAGCATGCCAAACGGATACGACACCGACATCGGTCAGCGTGGAGTGAAGCTTTCGGGAGGTCAGAAACAGCGAATCTCGATTGCCAGAGTATTCTTAAAGAACCCTCCGATACTCATTTTCGATGAGGCAACTTCGGCCCTTGATAATGAGTCTGAGAAAGTGGTTCAGGAGAGCCTCGAAGTTCTTGCGGCAAACAGAACAACAATCGTAATAGCACACAGACTTTCAACCATAAGAAATGCCGAGCAGATACTGGTACTTACCGAGAATGGTATTGAGGAGCAGGGAAGCCACGACGAGCTTATGGAGAAGGACGGAATCTACAGAGGACTGTATGATATGCAGTTCAAGGACAACTCACGGGAATAAAACCTGTATTAAGGTTTCTGTTGCACATGATGACGGACAAATAGTTCAGTTATGTGTGATACGGAGGAAGAGTATGGCTGAATGTAACATCTGTTTTAGAAAGTGCAAACTTGAAGAAGGAAAAATCGGCTTTTGCGGGGGCAGAGTCTGCTTGGATGGAAAAGTAGTCCCGGACAATTATGGGATGATTTCTTCCATTGCCCTTGATCCCATAGAAAAGAAGCCTCTTCATATGTACTATCCAGGAAGCATGATAGTTTCCGTGGGAAGCTACGGATGTAATCTCAGATGTCCGTTTTGCCAAAACTATCAGATTTCGTGGTCTGACGATGTCGAGAGCTTCAGGCGTGAGTCAACATACGTTTCTCCGGAAAAGCTTGTTGAGATAGCAGAGGAACAGAAACAAAACGGAAATATAGGGGTGGCATTTACTTATAATGAGCCCCTTATTTCCTATGAATATGTATTGGATACAGCAAAGCTTCTCAAATCGAGAGGGATGAAGACTGTTCTCGTGACAAACGGAACAGCCGACCCTGAATCGGTTAAGGAGCTTTTTTCATTTGTCGATGCGATGAACATAGATTTGAAAGGATTTACGGACGAATACTATCGGGATTTGCTTATGGGTGACAGGAAGATGGTTATGAGTTTTATAGAGGAGGCCGTAAAGCATTGCCATGTAGAACTCACTACCCTGATAATCCCCGGAGAGAATGATTCGGAAGAAGAAATGAAAAACATAAGCGAGTGGATTTCTTCGCTTAATCCGGAGATTCCGCTTCATATATCAAGATTTTTCCCAAGATTTCATATGACAGACAGAGGACCGACAGAAGTGCAGAAGATTTATCGATTAAAAGAAATAGCTGAGGAAAAACTGAAATATGTTTTCACAGGAAATTGTTGATTCAGAAAC
>JAILLZ010000051.1 GCA_024692885.1 Lachnospiraceae bacterium
TGGAACTATACAAAGAAATATCCGTACGGACGAGGACTCACGGTTCTTTTGTTCGGTGCTCCGGGTACCGGAAAATCTATGATGGCTCAGGTTTTAGCCCATGAATTAAACCTTGAGCTGTACAGAGTTGATATTTCAAAAGTTGTAGATAAATACGTGGGTGAAACCGAGAAATCACTCTCTATGATTTTCAGAGAGGCAAAGAAGTGTAACGTCGTTCTGTTTTTCGACGAGTGCGATACCATCTTTGCGAAGCGTTCCGACGACGGCGGTTCAAACCAGGCATCGGCAAACAACAAGACAGCGTTGCTCTTGCAGGAGATGGAGGCCTATGACGGTGTATGTGTTCTCGCCACAAACTACAAGCACAACATCGATCCTGCATTTTTCAGACGTATGAAATATATCGTTGAGTTTCAGTTTCCGAATGCAGATACGAGAGAGATGCTATGGCGAACAACCGTACCGAAGACCACACCTCTCGACGAGGATGTGGATTTCAGATTCATAGCCGAAAAGTACGAGTTTGCCGGAGGTAATATCAAAAACTGTGTACTCAATGCGGCATTCCTTGCTGCAGAGGATCCGACATCAAACGGAAAGGTTTGCATGAGGCATTACCTGATGGCAATAAAGTATGAGTTTGTTAAAGTTGGTAAGGTATATACAAAAGCTGATTTTGAACCATATGCGGATCAGGTAGGGCTGGCATAATCAGGCAGCTTGAAGAGGTTATATTATGGCAGATTACAGTGAAGATTTAAAATATCTTGATGAGATGTACAACTCCACAAAAACGGTTGCCAATAAGAAGAACGAAAAAGATACGGAAGCTGACGTTACCGACGAAAAGAACGATTTGGAAGGCATCTCCATGGCCTACAGTATACTTGACGAGTCGGGTGTTTTGGCTAAGTCAGGTATGACAAGGGATGTATCAGATATCGATAAGGGAAGTGAGATATTTCCAAAGCTTGAGAACATGCTTGATAGAAGCGGAAGGTCATCTTCCAGTAAGTATATACATCCTGTTGCAAATGCGCTGAAGGATTATCTTTCACCATACTCTGTAAATGTCAGAACAGAAGCCTTTTTCCATGCAAGAACCACAGAAGGTGCTGATAAAAATGAAGCCATGAACAGAGCAGCGGCTGAGGCATTTACTGATATAACCGCTCAGGTGAAGCAGAAAATGAATGATTTTATAACCGCTGCGAATGAGTTTATAGAGGAGCATGATAACACTACAAGATCGTGGTCGGCTGCGGGAAAACAAAGGCGGGCGATGATAAGAGCCGCAGCTCAGCAGATGAAAGACCAGCTCAAGGAGTTTGATGATAAGAGTGAGTTTTTAAGGGACAACGTGAGAGCACTCCTTGAAGCAGCTGATTCAGAGAGAATGCAAAGACTGAGCTTAAGTGCACACGGTCTGGTAAAGGAACTTCTCACAGAGGAAAGCAAGAAGTGGGAAGCCTTTGAAGTAGACATTCTTGCGAAGGAGATTACCAAAAGAATAGGGGCAGATGAGTCAATCTCAGGCAGGAGAAACGAAGTCAATGATTTTGAAAAGACAGCCTCTGTTTTAAACATGGGAAAGACGGACAGAGAGAAGTCCGAATTTGACATAAGCATGATTTACAGGGAATACCTTGAGTTACGACAAAAGTATCCACAGAACTTCGGAAGTAGCGGGTTTGGGCTTATGCAGACCAAGCCGGATGCGGATAAGGCATTTTTTGAAGATACATTGGAACTTCGAAAGCAAAAGGCAAATATATCCGCAATGTTTTATCTTATGACAGGACAAAACCGCTTGCCTGAGTTTATCTATTTCTGGCAGGAAATGCCTTTTAACCCGTCGCGAGGTATCTACAGAGGAACCTATTGCCCTGTGAGAGCATATCCGCTTACGGTACCGGAAATAGTTTTGGGTAATGAGGTCAATGCCGCGGATTTTGTGGATCAGATAAAAAGCACCTTTGGTCAGGATTCACTGGAAAACCTTGATTTTATGAAGTATGCCGGCGGGGTAGCCACCAATCAGGCGAATCTTGAAAAAGAGGATGATGCTATATGGAAGGATCTTGCAAAGTCCTTTTCAAATAAGACAAAAGAAGAGGAAACCACTACTGTTGGACTTGATAAAGCAAAAACGATTCAGCTGAGATATCTTGCTCTGCAGAAGGCTTTAGGAGCAAGAATACACGATGCACATTAGGAGAAGCATAGACGGGGGATTGTTATGGCAGAACTGATATTAGATGCCACCTTGGAAAACTTGGAAAAGGTATTTGATTTTATACATGAACAACTGGATAAAACTGACTGCACCAATAAAGCCAGACTTCAGATTGACCTTGCGGTTGATGAGATTTTTACTAACATTTCAAGCTATGCATACAGTCCGAAAATTGGAAAAGTAAAGATTACCTGTGGTATAGAATCCGCTCCGGCTGGGGCCACTATCTCCTTTGAGGATGGGGGAATTCCATACAATCCTCTGGAGAAAGAAGATCCGGACATCACACTCTCCGCAGAGGAGAGGCAGATTGGTGGTCTGGGTATATATCTGGTGAAGAAAAACATGGATTCCGTGGAATATGAATACAAAAACGGAAAAAATATACTCACAATAAAAAAAGGAATCGGAGAGTGAGCGAGATGCTGGAAAACAACGAGTATTTCATAAACAGCGTATTAAAAAAGCATCTGCTTCCCATAGTTCTGGTATTACTTGAAACAACGATTATGGCGTTTTACAACTCCATGATAGTTGGACGGGTTTTGGGCAGCAGTGCGTTAGCAATCATGAATCTCGCAAGCTCCTACACGTTTTTTTATTTTATGCTCGGATGCCTGATAAACATCGGCGGTTCGGTGGTGGCATCGGTTGCTTTGGGAAAAGGAGATACGAAACTTGTTGGACAGTATGAGTTTTACTCATTTATTATGTCCATCATTATGCCGGTATTGATATCCGTATTCTTTTTGGTTTTTTTACAATCTGCGATGGATTTTTTCGGAGCCGATGAGGCACTGGCAAGGGAGGCATCCCTCTATATACGAATAGTACTCATATTCGGATTTGGAAGTACACTCATGTATTTCCCTTTCAATTTTTTGAGATTGGATGGCAGATCAAATGTAGCCTTCGGCGTGTTCGGATTTATGCTGGCACTTGATGTGGTCACTGTGTATTTGGTTTTGCATGCAGGACTTGGGATTGAAGCAGTGGGATTGGCATCATCGCTCTCGGTTTTGGTGGCGGATTGCATTGGCTGCCTTTTTTTGTTTTTTGGACGCGGGACCCAGATACATCCGGAAAGATTTGGTTTTAAAGAGACAGCGGCAATGTCGCTTAATATATTAAAAGCCGGAAGCTCCTCGGCATTGAATAATTTTTGCAACATGCTTAGGACAGCCTTTATGAATGCGATTATATTCAAGGCATTTCAGACACCGGGGCTGGCATCCTTTGCAGTGGGATGTGCGGTTATAAATCTGACAAGCGCAACAACAGCAGGTGTCGGTCAGACTGCATCTCCGTTGATTGGAATGTTTTACGGAGAGCGAGATAACGCGGCCATAAACACGGTGCAAAAAAGCGCCGGAAGATATTCGATTAAGATTCATGTTTTGATGACAGCTTTCTTCATTGTTATGGCAGGACCATTGGCATCCGGATTTGGTATAGAGCCTGATAACATGGAGGCCACAAAGGCAGTTATAAGAATAATAGCCTTGTCTCTTTGCACATGCGGAATGATAAATATTTACATTTACGCATTCAACGCAACAAAAAGAATGATAATGGCGAACCTGTTGACCTTCCTTAGGTCGTTTGCATTGGTTGTGCCTATAGCATCCCTGCTTGCAGGTTCGGGACTCAATATAGGTTATACGCTTTCCTGCTTTGTGATTGCAGATATTATTACCATAGGCGTTATGTTTTTGATAACAGCAGTGTATAAGAAGTATGACAAAAACCTTAAGGGAAGACTTCTATTAGACGGTAGAGTCGAAGAGAGCGAGGTTCTTTCATTTTCGGTACAGGGAACCGGAGAAGGTGCGGTGGATGCGGCTTCAAAGGTGGAGGCGTTCTGCGAGGAAAAAGGAGTTTCGCCAAAACTCACTATGATGCTCCCGTTGGCAATCGAAGAACTTTTGGTAGTTGTGGCAGAACACTGCCTTTCAAATAATCCATCCAAGTACTCGGATGTCAGAATTTTGAAAAACGGAGACGACCTGGTAATCCGTATCAGATGTGACGGAAACAGGTTCGACCCGATTCAGTGGTACGAAGAACAGAGAGAGAACCTTTCAGCAGATGATTTGCTTGTGGATTCTTCACTTGGCATAAAGATGATAAAGGATATTTCGAAAGAGATTTCCTTCAGGTGGACATTTGGATATAACAATCTGATTGTGGTGATGTAATGAAGGATATTTTGCAGGTTAAAAATGCCGGCTTTGATTCAAAGGTAGTCACTTTGGAGAATAAAGAAACCGGTGATGTGAAAAAATTCATATTAAGAGAGTTTCTCCACGGAGATGAGGAAGGTATTGTCGCCTGTATAAAGTCCGAATACGGAGATACTTACTTCAAGCGCTTTTTCTACGATCCAAGGGCTTTTCGAGAGCGAGCGGAAGGAACCGGTTTTATATTTTTTGTTGCCGAGTGTGATAAAAGAGTTGCGGGAATCACTATTCTCAGGTTTTTTACGGGCGAGGGTGATGACTATATTGAGCCATGTTCTCAGATAATTGCTCCGGAATACAGAGGGTATGATCTGGCAAAAAATCTTGTGGAATATATATTTGCCATAGCAATAGACTTGAATCCCAGCGCGCTTTTTGTTCGAACAAACATGTATCACAATATCGTGCAGCATGTTTGTGAATCCTACGGTATGGTGCCTGTTGGATTTGAAATCGGAGTTTTTTTCAGGGATGCCATGAAAAACAGTTATCCAATGGGCTCACCGAAAAAGTATTCTGCGGGAACATTGGTATATCCGGTAAAGAAAAGAGATGCGGGACAGATTTTTCTCCCGGTCGAATTAAAGGATTATGCAGATTTCATATACAAAAAACTAGGAGTTACGGTAGAGATAAAAACAGAGGCAGAAAGCTGTGACACCGAATTGCATTGTAAGCTTATGGAGGAGGAACCCGACAGGCTCAACAGGTATGCCGCTTTCATAGTAAGACGGTACGGACAGGATCTTGAAGAAAAGCTCCGAGAGATTATGAAAAAAGACGAGGAAATGTGGACATTTCTGGTTGTGCTTCCCGCGGAGAATCCGGATATCATTCCGACATACAAGATGCTTCGCAGTTTAGGTTTTTTCTTTGGCGGACTTCAGCCGGTTTGCGGTGAACATGAATATGTATATATGTATCATGTGGGAGATCTTGAGCTTTACATGGAAGAATACGTGGTAACGGAGGCCTTCGGTAAGATAAGAGATCTTATCAATGAATATTACAGGGGAAGATAAAATGAGTAACAGAGGATCTTTGGGGAAAAAAATATTTATCGGACTGATGTCGGTTGCGATGCTCACATTAATACTGATTTTGGCTATCAGTACGTGGCGATTGTTCAGGTTGAGAGATACGCTGAACAGATCGCTGGAAGCATCGAAAAATACGACGATAAGGATGTCATCCCTGGCGACCAAACAACAGGCATTGGAAAATCTGCGCGCATCCGCCGATGCAAGTGCAGATCTTTGTGATGAGGTTTTTAAGCAGTTCAAAAGATCCGTGGAAACTTTGGCGGAGACGGCAGAACAACTCTATGGTGACGAGGAAGCATACAGTTACGTGAGCATTGCCAGACCTGATGCGTCAAATGCAGGGGAACTTACGGTACAGCTTTTGTATTCGGAAAAAGTTGATGAAAACGATCCTGCGATACAAAAAGAGGTTGGGCTTCTCGGTAATATGCAGGGAACCCTCCTTTCCGTACATAAGGGATATGAACCTATAGTGGCAGATTGCGTTGCGACAAAGAGCGGTATCATGATGATGGCTGATCTTATATCCGAAGCGAAATTTGATGAAAACGGTAATTATCTGCCTTATGAGGCGGACACTCGCCCATGGTATAAAGGTGTAATGGAGACGGGAGAAACGTATTTCACACCTCTGTCACGTGATGCTCATACCGAAAAGGTCGGAATAATGTGCGGTGCTCCTGTCAGAAAGGATAACGAGATAGTCGCTGTCGCAGAGGCCGGAATGTATCTTGATGAGCTTGAGGATGCCGTAATCAAGGCTGCGGAGAATCAGATGGAGGGAACCGTAATCTGTATCGTTGACAGAAACGGTGAGCTTGTTGTCTCGACGGCTGAAAGCGGAGTGTTCGCCATAGATTTCAACAACATATATGACCTTAGAACAAGCGAAAACACAGAGATAGCCTTGTTTATAATGCAGTCCCTGTTTGGTCAGAAAATAGTTCGTGATTTGAAGATAGATGATGAAGAATACTATGCGGTTTCAGCACCTCTTCAGGTGGTGGGATGGACCTATATTATCCTCGTTCCGGAGAAACAGGTGCTCTCAAGCACTGATAATCTTGCATCTCAGCTCAGAGATTTAAATGAGGAGGCAAACCAGGCCGCAATAGCCAATATAAGAAGGATGCTTACCATAAATATGATAGCTGCGGTTTTCGTAATCGTATTTACCTTCGTGGTGGCAAGGATAGTGTCAAATAAGCTTGTTACAAATATCAAGGGCCTTACGGCGAAGGTAAAGAGCATTGAGGGAGACAATCTTGATTTTAAATGGGAAAACGACACAAACGATGAGATTCAGACTTTGGCAGAGACCTTCGAGGCTATGACAAAGAGAATGCAAAACTATATCGACGAGGTCAAGACCATCACTGCAGAGAAAGAGAGAATTGGAGCAGAGCTCAATGTCGCGACAAAGATTCAGGCTGATATGCTTCCGAGTATATTCCCAGCATTTCCTGACAGAAAAGACATCGATCTTTACGCATCGATGGATCCGGCCAAAGAGGTGGGAGGAGATTTCTACGATTTCTTCCTGGTAGATGATAACCATTTGGCTCTTGTAATGGCTGATGTTTCAGGAAAGGGTGTGCCTGCAGCACTTTTCATGGTCATTGCTAAAACGCTTATTAAGAACCATCTTCAGTCTGAGGAGACTGTTGACATGACACTTACGCTGTCAAATAACCAGCTTGCCGAAAACAACGAGGAGATGCTCTTTGTAACGGCGTGGATTAGTATCGTGGATTTAAGAACCGGCGAAGTCCACTTTGCGGATGCCGGTCATGAGACCGCATTGGTATTGCATAGGGACGGAACGGTCGATGAGATAAAGCCAAAGAAAAAGAGAGTGCCACTTGCCGCAATGGAGGGAATATCTTATATCGAAGATACATTCAATCTTGGCGAGGGAGATACGCTTTTCCTCTATACGGACGGTGTGCCTGAGGCTACTGACGTAAACGAAGAACTCTACGGAATGGACAGACTGAAATCTATCCTAAAAAAGAATGCCGTTTCATCACCGGAAGAGATCTTAAAAAGTGTTCGTCTGGATGTGGATGAATTTGTCGGTGAAGCACCTCAGTTTGATGATTTGACAATGTTAGCATACAGGAGGAAATAGTGCGTTACGGTTTTTTGGAATACTTCGAAGCTGAAAAAGAGGGAAAACCATATACGGACAGACAGGAGGAGCTCAAGGATTATCTTTCCATAGCAGATATTCTTCTGGAAAACTTTTTGGATGTCATCATGGAACACGAGCAGGGGCTGGTGTTTCATCGCAGTGTACCGATGACTCCTGAGCAGATAGAGATTATCTATGAGCAGGAGCCTGGTAACAGAGGTATCGACAGGCTTGATGAGAATACAGCAGATACTGTAAAAAAAGCGTTCGAGTACATCAACTCAAGATATAAGGCTTCAGACCGGAATGATGCGTTTTTACCGCTCAGAGAACTCACGGAAAAGTATCATCTATCGGAATTTGAAAAGTTTTGCCTGATTTTTTCAGTGGCTACGGAGGAGAATCTCACATACGGAAGAATTCTGGGATTCCTTGCACAAAACAGAGCGGGCCATGTTGCTACATACGGTGCAGTCCTTGTTATTTATGAGGCTCTCTACGGAGAAAATGCAAAAAGGGAATATGATGCAGGCAAGATGGACACCTTCTTCTTTGAAGCGGATTTAGAGCAGAATTCTCCGGGAATAAGATATTTTAGATCTATGCGGCTTTTTCATGCAATGCGGGAATACATATTTGGAAAAGGGGATAAGCTGATTGAAACCCTTTCATTTAAAGATGAGGACAGAAATGTTTCGTTCTTTGAGGCGGAAGCTGGGACACTCAGTGGCATAGGTAAGGGTGAGCCTATACAGATTTTCATGGAGGCCAAGGATGGAGAGGATGTTCTTCATATTCTTTCTGTTGTGGCAATGAAAAAAGACGTGGCCTTATATCTTTTGGATGTCACGGATTTTGAGGAAAAAGATTACGAGGAGAAATTGATTACAGCAAGTCTTTTCCCGGGATTGGTTGCTTTGCACTTAAACGGTGAAAAGGTAAAGCGTGCCTTAGAGATAATAAGACGTTTTCTGCCGAAAAACGAATTGTTTATTTATGGCGGAGAAAAGATGCCGGAGGGCGTGATTCCGGAAGAAATGGCACCCATAGTATTCTCTGTTAAAATTCCTTCGATGGAAATTAGAAAAGAGATATGGGAGTTTTTTTTCAAAAAGTATGAAATGACCCCATCAGATGATATATCGCTGGAAGATTTGTCCGACTGCTACAGATTTTCATTTGGCATGATTCGTTCAGTCGTAAAGCGAGCAAAGCTTCAGATGCTCGATGTGAAAGAGAAACACGGAATTCTTACGAAGGACATTCTTCTTCCCGTGCTTTTCAGAAAAAACGAGGCGGATTTTGTACAGCTTGCCACATACATTCCGGCAGCTTATACATGGGATGATATAGAGATGGACGAAAGAGAGAGGGATATCTTAAAAACCGCTTGCAACCGTTTCAGACTCAAAGGAAGACTTGATAAGAGATATGGTATAGCCGACAAAAACGCATATGGAAACGGAGTATCAGTTCTCTTGTACGGACATCCCGGAACCGGAAAAACAATGGCAGCCCGTGTTATTTCAAGCGAGCTTTCGCTTCCACTATACAAGGTGGATATGTCTCAAATGATTTCGAAGTACATAGGTGAGACGGAAAAGAATCTCTCAATTGTATTTGAGCGGGCAGCAAAGAGCAATGTGATTTTATTCTTTGACGAGGCAGATGCGCTTTTTACAAAAAGAACAGAAGTGTCCGACGCAAATGACAAGCATGCAAATGCTCAGACAGCCTTTCTTTTGCAAAAGATAGAGGAGTATCAGGGAATAACACTTTTGGCGACAAATCTTTATCACAATTTTGATACAGCCTTCATTCGACGTATAACATATGTGGCAAGGATGGATGCGCCTGACGCAGCCACAAGGAAACGACTCTGGTTGAACACTCTTCCAAAGAGTGTACCGATGGATGAGGACATAGATTTCGATTTCCTTGCGGAGCGTTTTGAACTTTCGGGAGCAAATATCAAGGCCATTCTTTTATCGGCTGCATATCTTGCAGGTGAAAAAGAGGAAGCGGTATCGGTAGCGCATATCATAAAGGCAATGCGATATGAATTTGTAAAACTGGGCAAGATAATAGACCCGGCAGAGTTCGGTAAGTATGTAATGTATT